>WTHD01000095.1:1289-5958 GCA_011523265.1 Candidatus Binatota bacterium | reverse complement strand
GACTCTGCCTCTTCTCCCGTGCTTCCACTAAAGACTGTCGCGTGGCAGGAGTCAATGACGGGACAGCCTGACATGGGAAGTGGGCGGACTATCTCCGGGCGAAACGCTTCGCTAAGGAAAGAAACGAGAATCACATGTGTTCGGGCGCAAAGGGGGAAATCGCGTGCAATATCTTCTGATTGGATTGGGAGGCTTTTTCGGTGCAAACGCACGCTTTCTGGTTTCGAGTTGGGCGGCACGGCTTCTGGGAGCCAATTTTCCATACGGGACGTTTCTGGCCAATATCAGCGGGAGTTTTCTCTTGGGTGTCACCCTCGCCGTTCTGCATGACCGGGCGCTCTTGGCATCTCCACAGCGACATTTTTTCGTCGTTGGGTTTCTGGGCGCCTATACCACCTTCTCGGCGTTCGCGTATGAATCCATGCAGTTATTTCAGAACGGTAGCGTTCTGCTCGGTGTGTTGAATATTGTTGGCAGCGTGATGGTTGGCCTGCTGGCCGTTGTGTGTGGTTTCTGGATTGGCAGATTATTGTAAACGCCCGCGGCTTCCATTACCTATGCATGACACAGACCTGTTCCTCAGGTCATACCCAGGGGGGAAGGAACGTCGATGGAACATACTCCGCCAGGCTGGACCGAACCTGAAACCGTGGCCGTTCGTCCGGAAGCCGCTCTTGATCTGAACGTGGTGGATACCTATGTGCGTAAGCGTCTGCCCAAGGCTGACGGCCGGCTGACGGTTGTACAATTTGCCGGCGGACATGCCAATTTGACTTATCTGGTGCGTTTTGGTGCTCACGAATACGTCCTCCGCCGGCCGCCCGGCGGTCCACTGGCCGTAGGGGCCTATGATATGGCTCGGGAATTTCGGGCACTGTCTGCTCTGTGGCCGGTTTTTCCACCGGCCTCGCGGCCCTATTTTTTTTGTGACGACACAAGCGTCCTGGGTGCACCGTTTTTTGTCATGGAGCGCAGAAGCGGCCTGGTCATCCATAAAGACCTGCCGGCGGAGCAGCTTGGTCGGCCGGACGTGTATGCCCGCCTGAGTGAAGCCGTTGTAGACACCCTGGCTGACTTCCACGCAGTAGATTACCGGGCGGTCGGACTCGACACCTTGGGCAGACCCCAGGGCTTTGTCGAACGGCAGGTTCGCAACTGGCGCAAGCGCTGGGAGTCGGCCAAGGTCGAAGAACTTCCGCTTATGGATGAACTCGGACAGTGGTTGGCTAGCCAGGTGCCAGCTTCGCCCCCTCCGACCCTGCTGCACAATGACTATAAGCTCGACAATCTGATGGTCGATCCAACAGACATCACTCGGATTATTGCTCTCTTTGACTGGGACCAATGCACGCTCGGCGACCCACTCATCGACCTGGGTCTGTTGCTCAATTATTGGACCCAGCACGATGATCCGCCGGGCCGGCGGGAGATTGCCCAAATGCCCATTTTGCCGGGGTTCTTGTCTCGGGACGCAATCGTTCAGCGCTATGCTCGACGGAGTGGCCGTGACGTCGGCAATATCAGCTTTTATGAAACCTTCGCGTTGTGGAAAACAGCCGTCGTGGGCATGCAACTCTTTGTGTTGTACAAGAACGGCCAGCTCAGGGATGAGCGGCTCAGCGATTTTGATCATCGCGCCGTCATCCTGGCTGAGACCGCGCATGCGGTCGCTCATCCCAGCCAGTTTTGATACAAACGAGTCGGTATTTTTCGTATAGACTCATTGGTTGCGACTAGGCATGAGCAACACATTGTTTGCACGATTCGGTTGTCTGCTGATCTGCTGTCTTGTTTTAAGCCAGTGTACACCAGCACGTCGCCTGCCGCCGCCTGCGCCTCAGCCACTCAGTGTGACCCCACCGTCTCCGCCGCCAACACCGCCGGTTTCGGCAGAAGAGCTGCTCAACCGGTTCAACATATCTCTGGACCGGGCGTAATCCGGGTGGGGTTACGCCCGGCGCATTGACCCTGCGGATAAATACCCAGGGAGGTTACTGAGCGGAGGTTTGCGTCTCCTGCCCTGGAGCAGAATCCGCAGTGTGTAGCGGACAGGTCTGCCCAATCTCCAGACCGAGCACATGAATCAACCGGCCATAGCCGACAAAGGTCACAATCCGCCAGCCCAGTTCCAGGATCTCCGGCTCGGTAAAATGCTCGCGTAAAGCATCAAACAGCGCAGGTGAAGCCAGGCGGTGATCTCCAGCCAGAATATCCGCAAAGCGAATCGCGATTTTTTCGCGTGGCGTAAAGAGTTCACTCGTTTCGTACTGGGGCAGCTCCGCAATCAGTTCTTCCGTCACTCCTTGTTGCCTTGCCAAGGCAAACCGGGCGTGCATTCATAAATTGCAGTCGTTGCGCTCAGCCACCTTGAGGCGGGCCAACTCGGTCAGTTTGACGTCAACCTTGCCCCGTTCGCCCGACACCAACGGGAAATAGAAATTGATAAACGACTTGAACACCTCAGGCGCGTGGGCAAATACCTGTACGAACTCCGACCCACCGAGTTCCTGGTCGTACTCGCGCATGATTGCCTGGAGTTCGGCGTCAACCTGCTCAAAGGGAACCTTGCTCACCCGATCCATAGCACTCCTCCCGCTTTCAGTCTTTTTCCTCTCTTCTGCGATTTTTTAGAAAAAAGCAAGCGCTGGTCCGGCACGCCGATGAAAAGAGGAAACGTGTCCTGCATCTCCAGGCTGTCAGAGGACACGTTTCCTCTTTGTCGCATTGACAGGCAGTTGTGTTTTCTGAACCATAAGAGACCAGCATGCCCGTCTACCAACTGACTGAGGAACTCGTCTTTCCCAATCCTGAATGGGCCAACCCGGAAGGGCTGCTGGCGGTTGGCGGGGACCTGGGTCTCAAGCGGTTATTGCTGGCCTATCAACTCGGCATTTTTCCGTGGTATAGCGACGATTCCCCGATTCTGTGGTGGAGTCCGCCGCAACGCTGTGTCATCGATCCAGACGGGTTTCATATCTCCCGCAGTTTGCACCGGCTGCTTCGGCAGGAGCGCTTTTCGATCACGTTTGACCGGGCCTTTGAAGAGGTGGTCTATGCCTGCGCGGAAACGCGGATTCGGGACGGGGAAGGGACCTGGATTACACCCGACATGCTGACCGCTTACTGCGCCCTGCATGAAGCCGGCTTTGCCCACTCTGCTGAGGCCTGGGACAACGGTGAGCTTGTTGGGGGGATTTACGGAGTGAGTTTGGGTCGCGCGTTTTTCGGCGAGTCAATGTTCAAACGCGTGGCCAATGCCTCAAAAGTCGCCTTCTGCCGCTTAACCCAGCAGCTCCACCAATGGCAGTTTCAATTGATCGACTGTCAGATCACCAATCCGCATTTGCAACGGCTCGGGGCGTATGAAATTCCACGCAACGTTTTTCTCCAGCGCCTCGCCGAGGCCCAGCAGTTCCCGACCCGGCGCGGGAAATGGTGAGGCGGCGGTCACCAGACGCTGCGCATTTTGAACAGAAAATCCTCTCCTCGGAGTGCTGGCCCGCTTTACAGCCCCAATACGTCTTTCATCGAATACAGCCCGTTGGGCTGATTCGCCAACCACAGGGCGGCCCGGACCGCGCCACGGGCCAGGCATTCACGGTTCAGGGCCCGATGAGTCAGCTCCAAGCGTTCGCCAAAGCCGGCAAAGTGCACGGTGTGCTCGCCCACGGTATCGCCGCCACGTAAGGTCATCATGCCGATTTCTTCGTCGGTCCTCTGACCCGTAATACCTTGACGGCCATATTTGGCGCTCTGATCGAAATCCTTGCCCTGTGCCTCGGCAATAATCCGGCCCAGAGCGAGCGCGGTTCCGCTGGGTGCATCAATTTTGAAGCGATGGTGCATTTCCACCACCTCGGGATCAAAGTCTTTGCCTACAATCCTGGCCACGTCCTCCACGACCTTCATTAAGACATTCACCCCAACGCTCATATTTGGGGCAATCAGGACCCGGCTCTGGGGAGCGATGCGTTCCGCCTCGGCTCGTTGTTCAGCCGACAGACCGGTCGTCCCAACGGCAATACCGGCTTCGCTGGCGACGGCCGTTCGCAGATGGTCCATTGCCGCATCGGCCAGGGTAAAGTCCAGGGTAACAGTATCCGGACCAGCCACCGCCGCATAATCACTCGTCACCGGCACCCCGAGTGATCCGATGCCGGCGGTTTCGCCGGCGTCCGAACCAAGGGCGGGATGGCCGACCGCTTCGATTGCGCCAACGAGTTGAGCGTCAGGATGTTCGTGAATGAGCCGCACCAGCATTTTTCCCATGCGCCCGGCCGCACCGCAGATGACAATATTCGTTTCCATGTGTCTTCCCCCATTTTGCCCCGTATAAAGAAAACCCCCTCACCCTGACCAGAGTGAAGGGGCAAGGGCACGCGATACCGCGTTGCTAAATCAGTTCGTACTTCTTGAGCGTGGCTTTCAGCTTTTCCTTATTGGCGTCGGCCATGGGGGCCAGCGGCTGACGCAACTCGGCTTCACACATGCCCATCAGCGCCAGGGCGGTCTTGGCCGGAATTGGGTTGGTCTCGATAAACAAGGCGCGAATGAGCGGGACGAGGCTGAGTTGTAGTGCGGACGCTTTGTCCCACTCCCTGTTCAGCCCGGCGTTTGCCAGCTCGGCCATAGCCTTGGGCGCAACATTGGCCGCGGTGCTGATAACACC
>WTHD01000095.1:0-1189 GCA_011523265.1 Candidatus Binatota bacterium | reverse complement strand
CCTGGGCCGCCTCGGCTACCGCTTTGTAGTGCTGGTAGATGCCTTCTTGCGGCGGTCGGTTATAATACGGCGAGATCATAAGCGCGCCGTCGGCCCCAATTTCTTGGGCTTCGCACGTCATGTAGATGGCTTCCGCGGTTGAGTTCGACCCCGTCCCGGCCACTACGGGAATACGCTTCCTGGCAGCCTCGACAACCAGTTTGACCACCTGGGTGTGTTCCTGGTGAGAGAGCGTCGCAGACTCACCCGTTGTCCCACACGGAACGATCCCATGCGTCCCGCTTTTGATATGCCACTCAACCAGGTCTACCAACCGTTGCTCATCGACGGCATTATTCTTGAACGGCGTAACCAGCGCAACCAGTGACCCTGAAAACATGCTGCCCTCCTGTTCTCTTTTGCGATCAAAGAGGAACGCCCATACTACTCGACTTCGACAATTCCTTCAAAGACTTCTTCTGCCGCGCCTGTCATATAGACGTGGTTATCTTCGGTACGCCATTCTATTTCCAGGTCGCCACCACGCAGGTGGACGATGACCCGGCGCTCCGATTTCTCGTTCAGGACCGCGGCCACGGCCGCACCACAGGCACCCGTGCCACACGCCCAGGTTTCTCCGGACCCGCGTTCCCACACCCGCATATTGAGTTCGGACGGACTGACCACCTGAATAAACTCGGTATTGACCCGGTTCGGGAAGAAGGCGTGGCTTTCAAACTGAGGACCGATTTTTTCCAGCGCTATGGCCTCAACATCATCGACAAAAGTGACACAGTGCGGATTGCCCATGGAGACGCAGGTCACGGCGTACGTGTGCCCGTCAACGTGCAGCGGCTGATCCACAATTCGGCCTTGAGCGGCAACAGGAATCTGCCGCCCGTCAAGGATAGGCTCGCCCATATCGACCGTCACGCGGGCCACGCTGCCATCTTCAACTTCGAGAAAGAGCACCTTCAGCCCGGCGTCAGTGTCCACCCGGAGCGGATTGTCGGTCGCAATGCCGTGGTCGTAGAGATATTTCCCGACGCAGCGGATCCCGTTGCCGCACATCTCCCCGCGGCTGCCATCCGCGTTATACATTTCCATGCGGGCATGAGCCGTCTCCGACGAGCAGATCAAAATAAGCCCATCTCCCCCTATACCCGTCCGGCGCTGACTCACCTGCCGGGCAACCCTGGCGGGGTCGGAA
>WTHD01000208.1 GCA_011523265.1 Candidatus Binatota bacterium | reverse complement strand
GGTCTACGCGATGGGCAGGCGCGCTATGAGGAGTGTGGAGCGTCCGTCCACTGTGGCCGCTCCTCCTTATCCGTGACGGCTGTCTGACTGGCTCGTCGTGACCGGAGAGGTTCGAGCCGTGGCTGAGTTTCCGCAGCAGCTAGAACATGTGCGCTGGGGCTGGTAATCGATCACATTACCGTGCCGGTCAAGCTCAAAATGGCAGCACTTCAGTAACAGGTCCTTCAGCTTGCCCCGACCTCGTTGGACGCGGGACTTGGCTCCGGACAGGGACAAGCCTAAGCGTGCGCCGACCTCACCTTGTGTCAGCCCTTCGATCTCTGCCAGCTCTATCGCCTCACGATACCGTGGTGGCAGCTGTTGCACGACGCACACCAGGCCGGCCGCGATTTCCTCATTATAGTTCTCGTCTGAGGTGTCCTCTTCAGAGACCTCATCCGCCACGACACCGTCAGAGGTGAGTACCTCTTTCGAGACGAAGCCCTTGCGGAAATAATCCCTCAGCGTGTTATGGGCAACCCGCTGGACCCAGGCGGCCAGCCGTTCCTGTTCCTGGAGGGAGGCGAGTCCGTTGTGGACCCGCGCAAACGTCTCTTGGAGCAAGTCTTCCGCCAAGTGATCATCCGTGACACGGCGGCGAAAGAACGCGCGTAACTGCTGGCTCATGGCCTGCCAAGTTTGCTCGGTCGAGACGCCCATACCTTCTCCTATTCCACACAGCATTCGGTCGCACAACAGGAGCTTTGAGTGGCCTCTTGGTGTGAAGCGTCACCTGTTTCCGCATCGCCGCTCTCCCTCTTCTTTCTGACGTAATCCGGCGCATCGGCATCCAGGACCACAAAAATCTCCCAGGCGTTCCCGTCCGGGTCGGTGACCCAGGCCTTGTCCTGCACAGCGTAACAACACGAGACGGCATCTTCCAGGTGCGGACTGAGGCCAGCAACTCGCAACCGGGCGGCAATCCGAGCGACGGTCTCGGTCGATTTGACCTGAACCCCGAAGTGGGCGCTCGGACCGGGTCGGGTCTGTCGTTCTGCATCTGCATTCAATGTGAGGTTTACCGGCGGGTCGGCGACCTCGAATTTTGCGTAGCCTGGGCGCACCTTGGTCGGTTCCTGGGCAAACAGGTGTTGATAGAAGGTGGCGGAGCGTTCCGTGTCACGGACTGACAAACCAATATGGACTCGGGTCGGAGTCGCAAATTCTACCGCAGATTGACCATTCATCGAAAACCTCCTGCATAACGGCGTCTATCTATACAGACGGATGAGGCGAGACAAAAGACGCAAATTCTATAATTCTACTAGGGACAGCCGGGCGACAGTTCTGTATAGACAGGAGTCCTCCGTGCCCGCGTCCGCGTCGCGCCCGGGAACCGGGGGGAGGACACGATGAGCGAGAGGGGCCTGCTCCGTTTTTCCTGGTCAGACTTTTTCAACAGGAGACACTCCTAGAGATCGATATAATAGGAGGCGCAATAAACGCTTAAGGGCTTGACAGCCATTTCCTTCCTGAGCATACTCCCTGCACCAATTACCAGGAGGAAGTATGAACAAGTGGGTTATCCTTAGCAGCCTCGTTTTACTTACTGGCTGCGCTACTGTCCAGCCAGTCGTATCAGACATCCGTCATGACATGGCAAAGATTCAAATTGAGCGAGAGCTTTTTGGTGACGAGCGCAAACGTGCCCAACAGATTCAGGCGGAGGCAGACCGTGCCTGCAACATTTACGGGCGGATCGCTTCACAGCAGATATCAACTCGTTGCATACAACGGGACCCAACCCTGGGACTCTGTGTACGTGATGAAATTCTCTTCGCTTGTGCGCCAATTGATGGTCAGGATTAGGCGCTGACCGGGGGATTCCCCCCTCTGGTTTTTTCCGCTATCGTCTCTGGTCTTTCTCTGCCAAAAGAGGCTATAAGGGAAGAGAAGCAAATTTTTCACAGGAGGAGACTGTTATGGATGCTATTCTTGCAACGGAGAAAAGATTTTTCCAAGAGCATCATGCCGAGTTGGCGAAACAATATCCCGGCAAATACTTATTGATCCAAGGAGAACACGTCTATGGCGGATATGAGACCCATGATAAAGCAGTCCGCGCCGGTATCGCCCATCTCGATAAGAACCCCTTTTTGGTACGCTCCGTATTGAATCCTGAAGGAGAAAAACTGGTCGCCCCTGCCCTGACCATAGGAGTACCGCTCAATGCCCGTCTTTAATGGGCGGATTGGTGGCGAAAGCCAGGACCAACAGGGAAATATCATTACCTTACAGCCCTCAGAGGCTATGCGACATGTCGGTCCTATTATGCCCGTTATTCTAACTCCCCTTGGCGCAAGCCCCCAGCAATCAGGGGATACCGCCCTCTCTGTCTCGGGCCAAGCGTTAATTGATACTGGAGCGATGACAACCTGTGTCGATGCCGAAGCGGCCAAACAGGTGGGACTCGCAATCGTGGGAAGCGGGTATATAAATTCTGCCACCCATGCCGACCAAGAAGTCCCGATCTTTGCTGGTAGTCTCCATATTGAGGGGGCTTCTATGGCGGCGGAATTTACACAGGCATTCGGTGCTAATCTGGCGGCACATCAAGGGATCGTTGCCTTAATCGGTCGAGATTTGTTGTCCCGCTGCGTCCTTGTCTATAATGGCCCGGATGACTCTTTTTCTCTTTCAATCTGAGACACCCGCAACCAGCCAATATGAAGCCCAGCCCCTTTGTGAGGGCTGGGCTTTTTTACGCGAATACGCCAGCCAAGAATGAGTCAAACGCCCTAGCGTCCTTCCGATGGTTGTATTTCCAGCACGCCTCCGCCACGAACAGCGGCATGAAGTCTTTGCTGTAGTGGTGGTGGCTCCCATACCACGCTCGCTTGAGCAGAGACCAGAACCCCTCCGCACTATTGGTGTGGACTGAGCCGTCAACATACTGGCGGCTGTGGTCTACCACGTCGTGCTGCATGAGATCGTCCATTGAGCGATAGGAGCGGAACTCGTCTGTCATGAGGTGCGAGTGCTCAACATCAACCACACTCTCTAGGAAGCAGCGAATGCCCCGGCCTGACAAGTCGGTCGCAACCTTGGCAAACGCGCGGCCCTTGCGCTCAACAGCGCCGATCACGGGCGTCTTGCGCGTCCCGCGTCCGGTCGGATTCTTCGGCCCGCCCTTGCGGTTGTTCTTGCGGGGCTTCGGGCCGACATACGTTTCATCCGCTTCGATAATCCCACTCAGCCAAGTGGCTTGATTCTCATCCATTGCCTGCCGTATCCGCGTCTGCATATACCAAGCCGCCCCTTGGCGCATATCCAGGTCCCGGCTCAACTGGTAGCTGCTCAGACTTTTCTTCGCGTTCACGATCAGGCCGATAGCCAGGAACCACTTTTGCAAGTCGATCTTGGTTTTCTGCATGATCGTCCCAGAGAGCACGTTGAAGCTCGACTTGCAGCTATGGCAGTTCCACCGGCCTACCCGCTGGTTCTCGGCCTTGCGGGCCACGTCTTCACTGTCACAGTGCGGGCAGCGCGGGGTGTCTCCCCAGCGCACTGACTCTAGGTGTAGAATGCAATCATGTTGGGTGGGAAAACGGTTGCAGATGGTGATAAGGTTCATGGGTAACTCCTTGTCTCGATAGGGATATCCTAGCAAAACAAGGAGTGAGAGTCAAGCCCCTAAACGGTTATTGCGATGGAGAAAACAACAGCTATGCATCACGGTTATTCGCTGATTGAAGTCCTCGTGGCTATGGCGGTGTTCGCGATTGCCTCGCTCGGGCTGGCGGCTGGAGTCACCACGGTCATTCGGGCTGGGTCTGTCAGTGAGCACGTGACTCAGGCGACAATTTTAGCCCAAGAAAAGCTGGAAGAATTCCGGGCGGCCTTTGAGCCGCTCCGGGATGGTGAAGACTCGCCACGACCGGGGTATACCCGAAGCTGGCAGGTGACGCCGGACTCACCCGAGCCTGGCGTCACCCGCATTGACGTCACGGTCTCGTGGTTTGCCGAGGGTCCTCGCTCTGTGGACCTGGTGACGGTTGTGAATCGGTAGGGACCGAGCGGGATGCAGACAGCCGGCAGTCACTCTATACTGTGCAGGTCTCGAAAGAGTGGACTGCCGGCCGTTCTTCAGCGTCGCTCCCCCTGGAGGCAAGCCGGCTGGACCCTGCTCGAAGCGCTTGTCGCTATGAGCATTGCGAGTCTTTTCATGCTCGCTCTGTACGGATTTTACCGTTTCAACCTTCAGACCCTGAGTGCGGAAACCGCGCGGTTAAACGTACGCGAGAGCAGTCGATTGGCCATTGATTTTTTGGTCAGAGAGCTGCGTATGGCTGGCGCGCGACCTGTCCGGGGTGGAGTGTGCGAAGGATTCGAACGCCTCCTCATGGCCGAGGCGCAGGCTGTCGCCTTCCAGTATGACTTTCGCGGCGACCGTTTTGATTCGCTTGCGGACGGCTGTCCGGATGATCCGAGCGAACGGGTCAGGTATACCTACGATGCCCAGGCGCAGATGCTCCGCCGCGCGACCGGGAATGGCTCTGCCCAGCCCTTCATTGGCAATATTCCTGCGGACGGTTTTCTGTTGTCCTATTTTGACCGGGACGGCACCCAACTCCTGCCACCGCTTGATCCTGCCGAGCGGGCCGCCGTCTTTTTGATTGACGTGGTCATCCGCACTGCTCAGCCACATCCCGACCCTCAGGTCGGCGAACCTATTACAGCCAGCCTGGGCTCGGCTATCTTTCTGTCGAATCCACCGAACTGAGCCTCAACCGAATCCCATGCGTATACTCTTCCGGCGTGTTGTCCTTGGTTCAGAGCGCGGCGTTGTGTTGCTGACCACCCTCATCCTGATGACCCTGCTGGCCGCCATTGGAGGCAGTAGAACCATACTCAGCCGCGTTGACCTGTTTCTCTCACAGAATCTTAGGAGCGGCGTCCAGGCGTTCTGGCTCGCCCAGGCAGGAGCCGAGGTGGGAAAGAACTGGCTCGAAGCCAATCTACCGGGAGAGACCTTCCCCGTAACGCTCGGGCCTCAAGCGCTTGGTGGGGGAACGTATACGGTCCGAATTGAGGAGCTTGATGCCAGGCGCTATCAGATTACCGCAACCGGGGCCGGAGCTGAGGCGTCCCGTCGAGTGATCCAAGAAGTGATCGCTCTTCCCCCGTTTACGCCCTGGGGTGCGGTGACCAGTCTCGGTGCGGGGCTCCGGCCGGATTTTATTGACCCGGCAACCAGTCCGCCCGGGTCGGGGCATCGTATTCCAGACTTCAGCATAGACGGCAGAAATCACGCCCTCGCCGGCGACCTGTCTGATCGCTGCCCTGATATTGCTCCATTTGCGGCAAGTCAAATCCAGGCACAGACCGATCTCATCACCGCGCAGCATTCCCTGAAACAGCGGATCGTCACCCGGGCCAATCGCTTCTGTCAGGCTGATGGTGGCAGTACCGTCTTTGGCGTGTGTACCCCTGGCCTTGCCTGGGTCCGCGGGTCGATGCTACTGCCGCGTTTTGATCCCCTCCCTTGCCAGCCCGAGGAAGCGACGTGCTTCCTGCGCCTCAACCTGTCTGCCGCCGTTCTGCGGGCAACGGCCCAGCCCGCCCACCTCCACCTCCCCGTAGCCCCGAATGATCGAGGACCGTTTACCCCGAGTTCTGCGATCACGCCCTTCGCCTATCTGTTATCCACTGAAGAGCGGCGCCAGCTTCAGACCGCGCTGGTTGAGATACAGCAGCAAATCGCCAGGCTGGAGTCGGATCAGGTCCTGGAGATTACGCAGCATCTTGAGCATGACCCGTACACCTATGGGACGGCAGCCCAGCCGCGCGTCACGCAGGTCCAGTATGGCTCCGGCTTCCTCCGGATAGGTAACAATGCCCGGGTGACCGGGGTCGGTGTCCTGATTATCCCGCGTGCCGTGCTGCTCAGCAATGTGACGTTCCAGTGGCAGGGCATCGTCGTGATTGTGGATGGG
>WTHD01000352.1 GCA_011523265.1 Candidatus Binatota bacterium | reverse complement strand
GCTTTATATCACTGATCAGCGCCGTCAACTCGCGTTCCAGGGTGAACATCCTGGCCACCCCGCACGTGATTGCCGCGGATAACCGCGAGGCGCACATCCTGATCGGGGAAGAGGTGCCGATCCTGACCTCCACCCAGCAGAGCACCCTGGCGACCGCGAACATCGTGTCCAGCATCCAGTACCGGGATACCGGCACGATCCTGACCATCCTGCCCCAGGTCAACTCGGCCGGTCTGGTCAATATGGAGATTCGCCAGGAGGTCAGCGATGTCGGGAACCCCTCGTTCGGCGATACCAGCTCGCCCAGCTTTACCTCACGCGAAACCGAAACCACGGTGGTCGTGCGCAACCGCGAGTCCGTGCTGCTCGGCGGCATTATTGACGAACGGATCGAGCGCATCCGCAACGGCGTACCCTTTCTGATGGACGTGCCCGTGCTGGGCCGCCTTTTTCGATACGAACAGGACAAGCGCGAGCGGACCGAACTGGTCATCCTGATTACGCCCCACGTCATTCGGGATCGCAACGAAGCACAAACTGTGACAAAGGAATTCACCGACCGGGTCCACCGGCTGCGCGAAGTGATCGAAAGCGCCCGTCCGTCCGCCGCCCGCAAGCCCGGCACCAGCGAGCAATGACGAGCACGCTGAGCCAGAACGTGAGCGCCATGCCGATCTACGCGGACACGCTTTACCCCAATTGGCCACACGACGACGAAATCCGCAATAAGGAGATATGGTATCAGGCCGACGAGAACGCGGTGCATATGCGCGTGGGAGGGTGGGAATACGGCCCGCAAGACCACCCGGATGGGTACGCTCGCTACTGGCTCCCGGCGGGGGAGTGAGGGGCACGCCATGTGGTCCGAGTGGCGGAAGGATTACTTTACGCTTCGGTACGTGTTACGGCAGACGTGGTGGCTGTGGGGCGTGGGGATCATAGTTATTATAATCCTCCTTTTAAACTAGGCAGCCTCCACCCCGAACCAGGCACCCGCCATTCAAACTAGAGTAATTTCCGATTCCGTACAGCCAGCCGTTTCCTTCCGTAGGGTGCATCCCATGCACCAGCTTCCTGGTGTGCAGGGCGCACCCGACGAGAGCCCGAGCCGAGAGTATACTGACATCGCTACAACTTATCGTAAAACGCTCTAGTCATTGCTATTCTCAAGCTCTTTTCGTAGGCGCAGACTCCATGTGACTCAGGTATATAATTCCCTCCAAGGAGGGGATGATGATGTTGGCAGCTTGACAACCGAAAACGGGTTTGAACTAATACCATTTACGGTTACAACCGAATGACAGCTACCGAGAAACTCCTAGAGAAAGCAAAAAATACCCCTGCGAATTTAACTTTTAGTGACCTATGTACGCTTGCAGAACAACTCGGGTGGACGCGGCGAAGGACGAAGGGTAGCCACCATATCTATTCTCATCCGAACGCAGATAAGATGAAGGATAGATACCCGCGTCCTCTCAATCTACAAAAAATGAAGGATGGAAAAGCGAAGCCGGAGCAAGTGAAAGAAGTGCTAAAACGAGCAAGAGATATGGGTATCATCGACTAGGGGGTTGCTCCATGAAGGTACACGAACTGCCAGCTTATGCGTACACGTACGCACGATGCCCGGAATCGACAGGGTTTCAGGTAGAATGCACTGAAATCCCCGGCCTTATTGCTTACGGAGAGACAGAAGAAGAGGCTTTGGAGGAGATCAAAATTGCGGTGTGTGGCTGGCTCGAAGTTTTGGAAGAAGATGGTGTGCCCTTTCCTGAACCACAACAGGAAAATGTGGCCGCTGCCGAAGCTGCGCAGTAAAGAGCTATAAATGACCGAGTACGAAACGGCGGCGCTTGCGGTTCAACAGACAGCGTTTGTAGGCAGAAAAAGACATCTCCACGGTTCAATAAGTTATTGATTTTATTAAATTCAGGTCGGAGACCCCCCCTATATGGTTTTTAGTGTTTGTTTCAGGAGAACGACGTTTTATATATTCCACCCGAGTAACACCCCGCAGACGCCACACTATGGGATTCCTATTTTCAGCGGACGGAGGAAATGGTGCTGCGAGACGAAATCTTGATCGCCGATCGATTTGTTCAATTTTTCAAGATGAGGGACGAGAGCCCGGCAAAGTTTTCGATCATTTTTGAACAGATAATCGATAAAATACCCGACAGTGTTGAGTGCTACTATTTTGACCAGAGCCTCATCTTTCTTTCGTTGAACGATTAATTGTTCCAGCTTGTACATGAGCCCGATCTCGGTGTGCGGCAGCTTGCCTGCCTTGATCTGAGCTTCGGCTCGGTCGAGCAGGCCGTCCCGTAGGCCCTCTAACCGGTCGAATTCGGTGCTTATCCGCAGGCTGTCCCAGTCGCCGAGGTTGTACCACGCTCTGAGTGTTCTCATGGTTTCGCCGGTCTGCTGGTGAATCTCTTTCAGTGACAACCCATCTACGACGTACAGCTTCCGGGCGGCTTTTTGGGCCTCAGCCTTTTCCTTGGTAGAACGATATGGCATGGATCAACACTCCCTGTGATATTGGCAACCGGACCCGTCCGGCTGCTCTTCTCTGTATTACACCTTCATGCGTGCGGCCTAGACAGACAGGGTAAATCTGGGGGGGTGAAAATTTGGGTAATAATATACTTGGCTAAAGCGATGAAACGGACACTGGACACAGGCCAACCGGAAAGGGCGGGTCAGTCGTTTGACGCGCAGGGTTCTCCAATCGTGGAGACAAACAGCGGGGCAATGAGCCGCCATTTGGTTAGCCACCGTTCCAGGGCATACACCACCCGGACGCGGGCACGATGGGTCCATTTCGTGTCCACATAGTGATGGCCCAGGCCCTCAAACATCGGGTAGACCAGCCCCCCATAGAACACCGACCGGAGGGGACGAAAGAAGCGCATATATTGCGGCCACAAGTCTTGGCTATTACAGGCTTCGGAGGGGTCCACCTCCTCAGGCCGGGGCATGATCCATCGGCCTTTCCGGTGGCCCTGGAGGAGGGTACGGCTGGCACGAGACGGGAACAGGAGATAGAGCAGGGCCCGGGCCACCCACCGATTCCGCCACGGAATCTGGAGATGGTTTGGCCCGATCCACTCATGCAACACGAGCAGCCCCCCGGGCGTCAACCCTTTGGTGGCCTGATAGAAACAGTTCCCGAGATTCTTGAGATGATGTACCCCATGACACCCGACGATCAGATGAAACGCAGACCGGTCTAAGATCAGATCATTCCCATCCCCTGGGTGGGCATGGAACACAAGCCCGGAGGGGCAATACTGGTCCAAGAGCACGGGACTCAGTTCGTAGCCGTGGACGGCCCGAAAACGGACCCCCGTGGCGTGTTCAAAAAACAGGGCCTCTGCCGACATATTCCCACACACCAGGGCCGCCCCGGTGAGGGCCTCGTGCACGGGTGCTGGGAGCCGTTCCTGGAGCAGAGCCCACGCATACCGGGCCGAGGCAATCGCCAAGGCCTGCGGCCCCGTGCCCGCATAGGGGCCGGCCAATTGCCGAGCGATCTGTTCTTCAAAGTACGGAATCGCGGTCCAGGAGACTCGCAACGTCGTCTCCTGATGCATCCCCGACTCCCACACCTGTCGGGTGCGTTGCAGCGCCTCGTGTTCCTGGTCAACCATGACACATCTCCGTCCCGAGAGGTCCCAGCAGAGATACCGGGCCGTATCGACATCACGACAGCGAGTATAGTGGGGCCCTACCTATTCACCGGAACCGGGTTGCAACTCCTGGTTCTGTGTGTGGCTATTCTATTGAGCAGGCGGCCCGCCTCGGGCTGACCCGCTGTCTGATGTCGATGGCAGGAAAGTTAGCGGGGATTGACTGAGTTGGTCAAGTATATTGTTGCCTAAATTTGGAGGAGGGTGACAAACCGTCTCGCCTGTCTGTTTTCATCTCTCCCCCCGGTCGAGGTACGCCCCATCACCACAAGCGATATCTCCCCCCATCCCCTTTACTATTCTCCTGGGAGCGCAGGCATCTTGCCTGCCTGTTTTTTCTCTTGCGGGCTGGAAGCCCGCACTCCCAGGGAAGGAGGGGGGCTGAACTTTTAGTGACTCAGGCTGGTGTTTTAATAGGCCGGGGTGGCCTGTTGATACGCAATGGTGGCGGCTTCACACGCTGACACACCGCCGCGCTTTCCGTTCCTTAGCCGGGCCGGTTGTAACCCCCGCGCCCGTGAAGGGGCGCGGAGGGGTAAGGCGGGGGTTATTTCTCATAGCCGGAGAAGTTCATGCGGAAGTGATCGTCCGCCTGGCTGATATGCGAGAATATGTAGCCGTTCGGATTATCTTCGGTTACGTCAGCGACGTAGTTGAAGGTCTTGCATTTGGTGACCGGATCACCGATTGCCGCATCTGGCACTGCTGTTATAGAGCGGGAATAGCAGCCAGTGATATCAGTACCCGTACTCCCTGTTGGCTTGTGCACCGCTGTCGCTTCTGTCGTTGTTGATGTAGGGGTGGGAACTGCGTTCTTATCGTAACACCCATGGTCCCCCTCCACCCCATCGTTATCGAGGTCCTTGGTAAAGACATAGCTGATGCCACTATCGTAACACCCAGAAACCTTAGCCTCCGAGCTAGCGTCAGTGTTATCGATGTCGCTGGTAAAGGTAAACTTTCTGCATCGGTTGTTGTCCTCGTCCAACGCAGTAGCAACAGCAGTCTGGGCAGAATCAGTAGAGTCGTAACACTTTTCGTCACCCACCCCCCTTCGCGGTAACGACAACTCCAACACCCCGCGCCCGGAGCATCCCAGCCCGGACGGGTTAATCTCGGTCACAGAGCCGCTGGTGTCTATTCGGCCGAGTTGGCTGGCCGTCAGGGTCGGCATCATGCCGTCTTCGCACACAACGTCGAGGCCTGTTGTTTCGCGCCCATCCGGGGGTGCGGTGTTCAGCCAGAGGTAGATGTTTGAGGCGGACCTGTTGAAGCTTGTCACGTCGAAGCGGGCGCCGATTGATGGGGCGGGGTCAGCGTTAAAGGCTAAGCCAGGGCATTCGTCGGTGGCACTACATGTGAGGGCCGCACCGGGACCCACTGCGGGGACCGCAGGGAGTGTGGTATTGGCCCGGACAAAAGTATGCGTGAATTCCTCCTTGCAACCATTCCTCGCGTCGTTCAATTGATCTGCCACAACCGTCCGAGCAGGGACATTGTTCGCATAACAGTATGGCCCACTCTGGACAAAGGTATGGGTGTCGGGACTGGCGCAGGCGGTCTTATCGGCGTTAAACACTGCGTCTGTGCGGACTATTGCCTTAGACCTATCAGTCTTCCTATAACAGTACGGTTCCAACCCCCTTGCCGGCATCTCCGCTGACACAGAAGCCGCCCATTCTACTTCGAGCATGGGAATTTCGGTGGCAAAAAATCCGCCCCCGATATCCTGCATGGTTGCCCAAGCTACCATGACATCCACTCCAACAGTCGGGGCACTCCCACCACCAGACCCGCAAGAACTCCTTGTCCCGGCATACGCCAGAGTCACAAAGCCGGTTGAGGGGATGCCGTCTCCCTCGACGGAAAAGCGTTGTGCCCATGCTCCCTCCTGTTGGGTGGGTTGTGCGGATTGAAGGACAACAAACCCAAACTCGTCCTGACCCAGACAGATATGGCCCAGGTCTTCCACTACACTATCTTCGCCACTATACACGGCGACGTTAATAATCGAGACGTTTTGGTTATCAGGGACAGCGCCCACATGTTGCACGCCGATAATGGTAGCCAGATTGTTATTTGTCTCGTAATACGGAAGCAGCAGGGCGCTCGTCGCCATCAGCGGCCTGGCAGACGCACTTCCGACCCAGCAGCCCAGCACCAGTGTTATTGCCAGTCCCCAAATAGTACTCCTCTTCATCGCGCGACTCCTTTCTCTCCTCGTCCTGCCTTACTCTGCTTGTATGCTTCATCCCACGCATCCGCAAGGGCGACAAAACCATAG
>WTHD01000203.1 GCA_011523265.1 Candidatus Binatota bacterium | reverse complement strand
TCGAGGCGCTGCTGGAAGCCTTGCTGTTTCTAGGCCAGCGCGACCCCGAACTCGCGAACGTGCTCAAGCAGTTTATCCTGCTGTGAGTTGCAGACAGACTCTACCGGTACCCTTACGGACGCTCTGTCTGCGTGCCCTCGGGCTTGTCGCCAGGCTCAGTCTCTCCCCCTTCTGAGGGGACCGCGGCCAAAACCTCCTCCTTATGTTCCCGCAGGAACTGGGCGACATCCTTTGAAGCGCGGAGCAGAATTTCGATATAGGCGATGTCCGCACTCGATACGCTGGCCAGCGTGTGATGATAGGCACCCAGAGCGGCTATGAGGTCGGTCTGCCGGTCCGGAATCACCTCAAATTTTTCCGTCAGACAGGCGTTAATGCCTTCCGCCAACGCGTCGAAGGTCTCCTGCTCGACGCCTTCGGTCGTTCCTGAGATCAGCTCCTGCCAGAGCATCTCTAGGGCATACCGGGCAGGGTGCTCGCGCCGCAGGCCGGCGCTGAGCTGGTAGAGCTGATTGGCCAGGGGCTGCCAGCGTGGGGGACGTTTGTGGGAGACTAAGGCGTTGGCCTTCAGCAGACGAGTGTGCAAGGCGCTGAGACCGTACTGTTCGGTTAAGAGTTGAATCAGCGTATCAAACTCACGTGACGTGACGTGTGCCATGGTGTTCCTTTCTGACGGTATCCGGGCTCGGTCTGGTGACTCGTATGCCAGTAATCGCGCGATCATGACAAAAACCCGTACTGCTCGCAATGCGCTCGTTTTCTTGCCCCTTGTTCAGACTTGGTCTAAAGAAGAGAGGGTTGTGGTTGGCAACGGCTGCGGAATCGGTCACGGATGAGGGTTGTTCAAGACAAAAAAGAGGGGAACAGGATGGCGACAGACCACGAAAAAATTCTTGAAATTATCCGCCTCAAAGACAAAGCTCCGCTGGTCCTGGCGCGTGACAAAACCGCCCTGCTGGTGATTGATATGCAGCGCTATTTTGTCAGCCCCCATTACCCGCTGATGCAAACCTTTGAGAAATTGGTCCCAGGGGTGAGCGCCGCCTACTGCGAGCGGGTCAATGCGTCCGTCATTCCCAATATCAATCGTTTGCTGGGCTGCTTTCGGGCGCGGCAGATGCCGGTTATGTACACCGCAATCGGTACCTGCCTGAAGGACGGTCAGGATTTGAACTCGATGTGGAAGGCGCTCGATCAACTCAGCCTGGACACGATTGGGGAGCGCATGTTTCCCGCGGTTGACGAGCCAAGCTGGCAGATCGACGATAGCGTCGCGCCGCAGCCGGGGGAGCTGGTTGTGAACAAAACATCGAGCGGCACCCTGAACTCAACCATGCTCGACCAGACGCTCCGCAATATGGGAGTTGCCTCGCTCCTGATATGCGGGGTGACAACGGATGTGTGTGTTGAAACCACGGCCCGGGACGCGGCGGACCGGGGCTTTGACGTCACCATCGTCGAGGATGCCTGCACGGCCTTTAGTTCGGACCTGCACCGGGCGG
The DNA here is from genome assembly GCA_011523265.1 of Candidatus Binatota bacterium. Classification (GTDB taxonomy): domain Bacteria; phylum Desulfobacterota; class Binatia; order Bin18; family Bin18; genus Bin18. Next base: position 4,482 of record WTHD01000203.1, on the reverse strand, counting down.
CTCTCCAGGCGTTCAGCTACGCATTTGGCCGAGTCCGCAAGACGCACGAGTTGATTCATATCGTGAACACCGCAGAGCCCGTATGAAAGAAAAAGTATGAAAGCCCTGGTCTTTGCCAAGACAGCCCAGAAAGATGCGCCGCCGGCCCCGGACTTTTTGCCCGGCCTGGCCAATCTTCAATTACGCGACGTGCCCACTCCCGACCTGCCCAATGAACGCTGGGTGGTGGTCAAGAGTAAAATTTCCGGCATCTGCGGCAGCGACCTTGGCTTTTTGCAGTGGAAGCCCATGCCCGCGGCCGAGCCGTATTTCGAGCTGCCCCTGATTCCCGGCCACGAACTGTTCGGCGAAGTGGCCGCGGTGGGCAAGCGCGTGCGTGGGCTCCGGGTCGGCCAACGGGTGACCGTCGATCCCACGCTCGGCTGTCGGGAACGGGGCTTTCGGAAGCTGTGTCTCCAGTGCCGAAACGGGAACCCCGGGATTTGCGAGCATATTGCCGAGGGTCAGCTGCGTCCTGGGCTGCTAATCGGCATCTGTCCCGATACCGGCGGCGGTTGGGGGGAATATTTTGTTGCCCCCGCGCACCGGCTGACACCCTTGCCGGATACGATTGATGATGATGAGGCCTCACTGATCGAACCGTTTGCCGTGTGTCTGCGGGCGGTGCTCAACAATCCGCCTCGACGCAAAGAGCTGGTGGTGGTGATCGGCGCCGGGACGATTGGTCTGATGAATATCGCCGCGCTCAAGGCTGTTGAGCCGTCCTGTCGGGTGGCGTGTATCGCCAAGTACCCATTTCAGGCCAGACTGGCACGTCGCCTTGGGGCGGATCATATTATCGATGCCCAAAAGCAGGATGTTATGGCCCAGGTTGGTGAGTTGGCCCAGACCAAGGTCTATCCGCTCTCCGGCGGCGGCGCGGTCTTAGCCGGCGGGGTGCGGCTGGTCTACGATACGATCACCAATTCGGTCACGCTCAACCAGGCCCTACGTATGGCGCGAGGCCAGGGGGCCGTTGTCGTGCTCGGTCTGGCCGCACTGCCCGAAGGCGTTGACTGGACGCCGACCTGGATGAAAGAAATTGCCATCATCGGCAGTCTGACCTATGGGGCTGAGACGTTTCGGGGCAAGCGTCAGGATACGTTTGTGCGCGCGGTCGAACTCCTGAAACGCCGGCGCGCCGACCTGCGCGCGATCCGCCCGCGCAAATATCCGCTTGAGCAGTTCCGACAGGCCCTGACCGAAGCCGCCAGCAAGAAAACCTCGGGGGCGGTCAAGGTCTCGTTTGTTCCCTGACCACCTCCGAAAAACGTGCGGCGCTTATTGCATGGCTTCCACCAACGGGGCGATCGTTCCGCTGTCAAAATAATCGCACCATTTGCTGATTTTCCCGTCGGTGATGATGAAGACGCCGAGAACGGGTAGCAGGACCTGAACGTCCCCTTTGACCCAGGTCTCCAGGCGCTCGTTGGTGACGATATTGCCGGAGGAGGCCGTGTGAGGGATCTCCATCTTTTGCAGTAGGTTTGCGCCGATAAAAGGATCAAGGACCTCACGCACACCGGCATGGCCGGTCACCGGAGCCCAGGGCATGTTATGATAGAAGACGTCCTCTGACAGATAGGACACCACCGTGTCCATATTGCCACTGCCCAAAGCGTTGCAAAACTCTGTTACGAGGGCTTCATTGTCGGTGCTCATACTTCCTCCTTTATACGCCTCTGCTCGTGTCTCGCTAGCATAGGGGGGTAGCGGCTGCAAGCGAACTGTCATGGCGGACTTCGGAATCCCGCCCTGTGGAACTCGCCTGTATTGCGCTGAACGGGCGGAGTGTGCAAAACATGCAGCATGGGTCGCTCTGGCAGACCCCGTAGCAACCGTTTCTTATGCGCGCGCGCGACCTTCTGGCCTTAGAGTTTGACAAAGTCCTTCAGCTTCTAGCGGACTGCGCCCTGTCGTCCGCCGGTCGAGCAGCCTGCCTGGCCCTCAAGCCCCAGGTTGCCGAGCCGTTGGTCAAAGAAGACAGCGAGCGAACGTGGCAGTGCTTTCGTTTAGTGGAAGAACGCCTGAGCCTGCCGCTCGAACCGTTCCCCGATATCCGTCCGACCTGTGAGCAAGCGGACCATGGCGGTGCCGTGCTTGAGGGACAAAAGCTCCGCGACATCCTGGCCGTGGTGACACGTGCCCGACTCCTTGCCAGGTTTTTCCGTCGAGACGCAGCAGCGTTCGACCGCCTGAAAGGCTATGCTGCCCGCCTGCCAGCTCTGTCTGACTTGGGGGCCGCCCTGGACCGCTGCCTGGACGAGAACGGTGACCTCAAAGACGAGGCCAGTGCAACGCTGCGTTCACTCCGGCGCCAGGTCCACTCCCTGAGCGAGGACATTGAACACCGCCTGCAACGCACCCTGCGCTCAAGCGAAGCCCAGGAGGTGGTCACCGACCAGTTTGTCACGATTCGGAATAACCGTTTCGTTATTCCCGTTCGGCCCAATTTTCAGACGCGCTTGCCGGGGGTCGTCCAGGATCGTTCCGGGTCGGGCGAAACCGTGTTCATCGAACCGCTGTTTGCGGTCGAACTCAACAACAGACTGCTGCTCGCCCAGAAAGAAGTCGCGGCCGAGGAACACCGGATTCTGGTCTGGCTGACCGCGCTGGTGCGCGAGAGCCTCGATCAACTCAAACAAACGTTTGCAACCTTGACGGAAATCGACATCCTCCACGCCAAGGTGGTGTTTGCGCAAAAATACGGCGCCACACAGCCGCACTTCGGCTCAGCCATCCAGCTCCGTGGTGCCAGGCATCCCTTGCTGACGGCCTCGGATACCGCAGTTGTCCCCATCGATGTGATTCTGCCGAGCGATAAACGCGGGCTGATTATTACCGGTCCGAATACGGGCGGAAAAACGGTCGCCCTCAACACCTTGGGTCTTATCTGCCTCATGGCCCAGACCGGCTTTTTGGTTCCGACGGACGAAGCCAATGAACTGCCCATCTTTCGGAGTGTGTTTGCCGACATTGGGGATGCCCAGTCCCTGGAGCACAGCCTCTCTACCTTCTCGGCCCATATCGCCAATATCAGCGATATGCTGGCGACGCTGTCAGAGCCCGCCCTTTTCCTCCTTGACGAGCCCGGCGGCGGCACGGACCCGGCCGAAGGAGGGGCTCTGGCAAACGGGCTACTCACCGTTCTGAAAGACCGCCAGGTGTCCCTCGCCCTGGCCACGCATCTGAGTCCGGTCAAACTCTTTGCGGTGGGAGACGGGAGTTATCAGATTGCGGCGGTGTCCTTTGATCTAGAGACCCTCCAGCCGCGCTATCAACTCCAGTACGACGTCATAGGCCAGAGCCTCGGGCTGCCCATGGCCCGGCGTCTCGGGTTACCGGAAGCAGTGTGTCGAGCGGCAGAGGCGGCACTATCCACCGAGGCCCGTCAATTCTCTGAAGCCTTGACTCGGCTCGAAGCCACCTCGGTCAGCTTGAAGCGTGAACGGACCCAGGTGCAGTCCGAACGCGAACGGGCGGCCGCCTTGCGTATACGCCAGGAGCGCCTCCTGGCTGAAACCGAGGAAAAATGTCGTCAGGTCTGGCAGGACGAGGTGAGCGAAGCCAAGCTGCTGGTCCGCCGTGTTCGCGAGGAAGGCCGCGAGGTCCTCGCACGGCTCCGTAAAAACCTGCAAACGCCGCAGACCTCATCCGGTGATGCCCGTCGAGACCTCTCACGGTTCTTGCACGAGCAGCACCAGGAGATCACGGCAAAAGAGGAGACATTCCAGACCGAGACCGTCGCCGATACACCGCCGCCACAGATTGGGGACGAGGTCGAGATCCGTGACGGAAAAATTCGGGGCACCTTGCTGACGATCAACGGGAGCAAAGCCAGGGTACGTCGGGGTGGGACGACGTTTGAGGTCCCCCTTGTCCAGGTCCGGCGGACGGCCGAGCAAAAATCTGCACCGAGCATTCAGGTGGCCGTCGACCACGCGCCACCAAGCCGACCCGAGATCAATCTGCTCGGCCTGCGAGTTCGGGAGGCGCTGCCGCGTTTGGAAGTCTTCCTGGATCAGGCCATCCTCAATAATCAATCGTCCGTTCGTATCGTGCACGGTATGGGAACCGGCGCGTTGAGGCGAGCGGTCCGGGCGTATTTGGCCGACTCTCCGTACTGCGAGTCCTTTAACGAGGCTCCCCGGAAGGAAGGGGGCGGAGGGGCAACGGTTGTGGAGCTCTCCTCATGAAAATTGCGACCCGTGACGCATTAGCCGACCTGCTGCTTGAAGCCCTGGATGATGCGGCGACAGCCGCCACGGTGCGTGGTCTTGCCGCCGACGCCCGAGCGGCCGCAACCAAGCCTCCCTCACGTGCGCTTACCGAGACGTTGCGTTCCGCGCTCACGCCGGATTTTGAGGCGGACTGGCCAGCGGTCAGAACCAAACTCCTTCAATATGGAGCGGTACTGGAGGGCTGGTCCGGGCAGGCTGGAGC
>WTHD01000521.1 GCA_011523265.1 Candidatus Binatota bacterium | reverse complement strand
TTGTTTGACAGACGAGAAGTTGCCCGGCGAACCCTCGGTGTGTACTGGCGAGACCGGACAGAGGAGCAGCGTGAAGAATTCATCGAAATCTTTACCGAGCTCATCGAAAAGTCCTATGGGGAAACCTTTGACAAGCAGTCTGAAAAATATTTGGATCAGGTGGAGTTTTTATACGATCAGGAGACGATTGACGGGAATTTCGCCGAAGTCAACACCCGTATTTTCGTTCCCTCTCAGAATAAATATTTTTCGATCAATTACCGTCTGCACCAGGTCGACGGGCAATGGCTCATCTATGACGTTGTCGTAGAGAATATCAGTATGGTCCGGAATTTTCGCACGCAATTTTATCGTATTATCGGGAAGAGCTCCTATGAAGAATTAGTGCGGAAGCTCCAGGCGAAACTCAGACAAATGGCTGCCACCCGCTCCCCTTGATAGGCCCGCGGCGGACCCCACACGAGCCGCAGACCCCGCATAACGTCCCGCGCACCACGCAGATTTCAGCCATGCCGGTTACGATCTCAACCACAGACTTTGACGCGGTTCTGTTCGACCTTGATGGAGTGGTGACACAAACAGAAAAATTGCACGCGATTGCCTGGAAAGCCCTCTTTGATGAATTCCTCAGCCGTTTCGCCCAAAGACACGGCACACCGTTTGTGCCGTTTCACGCCGAGACCGACTATTTGCAGTATGTGGACGGCAAGCAACGCTATGACGGCGTGGCCAGCTTTCTTGCGGCGCGGGACATTACGCTCCCGTATGGCGACCCGGACGACGAGAGTACGCGTGAAACGGTCTGTGGGTTGGGAAACAAGAAAAATTCCACTTTCCTGGCCTGTCTAGCAGAAAAAGGCGTCGAAGTTTTTGTATCGACTATCGTCCTTATCAAAGCGCTTCGCCAAAAAGGGTTCAAAATAGCAATCGTTTCGTCGAGCAAGAACTGTAAAATCGTGCTGGAGCAAGCCGGGCTGACTGACCTGTTTGATACCCGTGTCGATGGGGTTGAGAGTACAACCTATAACCTGCCGGGCAAGCCAGCTCCGGATACCTATCTGGAGGCAGCCCGACGCCTGAACGTCAGGCCGGAGCGGGCAGCCATTGTTGAGGATGCCAATTCAGGGGTTGAGGCCGGGCATAGAGGCGGCTTCGGTCTTGTCCTGGGCGTTGCCAGACAGGACAACCGAGCCGCCCTGGAACAGCACGGAGCCGATGCGGTTGTGACCGACCTAGAGGACGTGCAGGTTCACGATACTCCGGAGCAGCCACGTATCCGAAACGTCTTGAACCTTCCGTCCGTTCTCGGCCATCTGCCGGCCTTCATACACGGTATACAGGAGAAGCGACCTGTTGTTTTTCTCGATTACGATGGCACGCTGACCCCTATTGTCAGCCGTCCCGAACTTGCCACCTTGGCGCCGGACATGCGACAGACCATTGCAATGCTGGCCGAACGGTGTCCGGTTGCCATAGTGAGCGGCCGGGACCGCGCCGACATTGAGACCCTGGTTCAACTCGAATCCGTCTACTATGCCGGCAGCCATGGTTTTGACATTGCAGGTCCTGACCAAGTGCGCATGCAGCATGCCGAAGGTCTCGCATTTCTACCGCTGCTTGATGCGGTCGAAGCCCATCTACACCAACAGCTCAGCCCAATCCCTGGCGCGCTCGTCGAGCGGAAGAAGTTCACCGTCGCAGTCCATTTTCGGAATGTTGCGCCTGAACAAGCCACGCACATTGAGCCGCTGGTCGATGCGGTGCTGAAGCAGCATCCTCAACTCCGTAAGGGTTTTGGGAAAAAAGTCTTCGAGCTTCAACCACGGCTCGCTTGGCACAAAGGCAAGGCCGTCCTGTGGCTGCTTGACACCCTCTCCCTCCGTACCCCGGACGTCGTTCCAATCTATATCGGCGATGACATCACTGATGAGGACGCATTCCACACCTTGTCCGGACACGGTCTCACTATAGTCGTAGCCGATACTCCGCGCCGGACGGCGGCTCGCTATGCTGTTCAGCGTCCCGCTCAAGTCCAGACCCTGCTCCAGAGACTCGCCGCGGCGTTGTCTACATAACGACCCCTGACCGATCATGGCAGAGCAGACTGACTGGATAGTCCGATTCGATGGGTTTGACCCGGAACAGGAGCGACTGCGGGAGACCTTGTGTACGCTCGGCAACGGCTATTTTGCCACCAGGGGGGCGGCAGAAGAGACCCCGGCTGATGCCGTCCACTATCCGGGCACCTATCTCGCTGGCGGCTATAATCGCCGGAAAACAGAAATAGCTGGACGCACTATTGAAAATGAAGATTTCGTGAATCTCCCGAACTGGCTCGGCCTGACCTTTCGGCCGGAAGATGGCGAGTGGTTTCATCCGAACGCCTACGAGATTTTGACCTGGACACGAGAGCTAGACCTCAAACGGGGCATCCTGACGCGGGCGCTGCACGTTCGTGACCCACAGGGCCGGGAGACCCGCCTGCGCTATCGGCGTTTTGTCAGTCAGGCTGACCCACACCTTGCAGGCATCAGTCTCGGCCTGACTCCTGGGAACTGGACGGGCAGGCTGCACATTCGCTCCGTGCTGGACGGGCGAGTACGCAATGCCGGGGTGAAGCGCTACCAACAGTTACGCAGCGACCATCTGGAAGCCCTTCTCAGCCAGCCCATCGGCCAGGATGGGATAGCGCTTGTGGTCCGTACCAATCAATCCCAGCTCACCATCGCGCAAGCCGCCCGGACTCGGCTCTTCCAGCGGCAGACAGGGGTCACGCCCGAGCGTACGACCCAGACAGCGCCCAACTATATCGCCCAGGACGTGTCAATCACTGTCGCTCCGGAAGAAACCGTCACCGTTGAGAAAATCGCGGCTCTCTTCACCTCCCGTGACCCGGCAGTGAGCGAGTGCCGCTTGGCCGCGAAACAGGCTATCCGTCACGCCGAGCGGTTTACGCCCCTCGTGGAGCAACATGCGCAGGCGTGGCAGCGCACCTGGGAACTGTGCGACAGTGTCGTCGCCGAGCAGCCACGGATACAGCAGATATTACGCCTACACGCTTTCCATCTGCTCCAAACCGCGTCGCCTCATACCTGTGACCTCGATGTCAGCACCCCGGCGCGCGGCCTCCACGGCGAGGCCTATCGGGGGCATATTTTTTGGGATGAGCTGTTTATCTTCCCTTTCTTCACCTTCCGCCTGCCCGAGTTGACCCGCGCCCTGCTACTCTATCGCTACCGTCGCCTTCCCCAGGCGCGTATAGCCGCTCGTCAGGCCGGGTATCAGGGCGCGATGTACCCCTGGCAGAGTGGCAGTGACGGGCGTGAAGAAAGCCAGGTCGTCCACCTCAACCCCAGTTCAGGGCGGTGGATTCCCGACCATAGTGCGCTGCAACGACACGTGAACATCGCTATTGCCTATACTGTCTGGCAGTACTACCAGGCGACCCTGGATACCGACTTTTTATCGCTCTATGGCGCAGAGATGATAGTAGATATTGCCCGTTTCTGGGCCAGCGCCACAACTTATAACCCCGAGCATGGTCGCTATGAAATCCGTGGCGTGATGGGACCGGACGAATACCACGAAAGCTATCCTGACTCCAAGACCCCCGGTCTGGACAATAACGCCTACACCAACGTCATGGCGGTCTGGACCCTCCAGCGCGCCCTCGATGTCCTCGACCTCATGCCGACGGAGAGGCGCAAGGTCCTCCGATCACAACTGGAGCTGAGCGAGCAGACCCTTGAACGCTGGACGGATATCACCAGGAAGATGCGAGTAGTCTTCCACAGCGGGGGGATTCTGAGCCAGTTTGAGGGTTTTGAAACGTTGCAGGAGTTTGACTGGGACGGCTATCGGGAGAAATACGGAGACATTCATCGGCTCGACCGCATCCTTGAGGCGGAGAACGACAGCCCGGACCGCTATCAGGTTGCCAAGCAGGCCGACGCCTTGATGGTGTTGTATCTGCTCCCAGAAGATGAAGTGATTCGCCTCCTCGGGCAACTCGGCTATCCTCTGGACCCCGCCACGCTTCGTGCGACCATCGACTACTATTTTCAGCGGACCTCGCACGGCTCGACCTTGAGCCGGGTCGTCCATGCCTGGGTTTTGGCCCGTACCGACCCCCAGCGCTCGTGGCAGCTCTTTCTTGAGGCCCTGGAAAGCGACATCAACGATATTCAGGGTGGCACGACGGCCGAGGGGATTCACACCGGCGTGATGGCCGGCACCATCGACCTGGTCCAGCGTTGTTATATGGGCATGGAAACACGGGGAGATACCGTCTGGTTTCGGCCCTGTCTGCCCGAGGCGTTGTCCTCCGGCCTCGCCTTTCGCTTTCAATACCGCGGCAACTGGTTCTCCGTCAGCGCGACGCAACACAGCCTATCCGTGACGTTTGACTCCGGTTGGCATCCTCCGGCTCGTATTGGCATAGCCGAACAGGTCTCAGAACTCAGGCCGGGGGAGACCCGAGTGTTTGCGCTAGAATAGCTTCCTCCCACGACATGTGTTCGTTGAGTCCGTTGAGTCCGTTGAGTCCATTGGGTCGGTTGGGTCGGTTGGGTCATGACTCAATAGACTCAATGACTCCACAGACTCAATAGACCTCCTTTCAGCGCCGGTTGTCTACTGCCTACACAAAGCGGTATGGACTGGAGAGCACGAGTAGCGCCTATGGCTACATCCACTGACAGCACGTTTCGCCTGGTTGAAGACACCTCCCTGGCCTGGACTGCGCCCACCTTGCCGCTTGGACCTGCCTTTTTCGGTAATCGGATTATTTTTGGCGATAATTTGCCCGTGCTGAAGGCATTGTCGGAAGAGTATGCCAACAGCATCCAGTGCGTGTATCTCGATCCGCCCTACAACACCGGCAATGCTATCCCGCTCTACCCGGATGGTAGCGACCATCACCAATGGCTTGAGGCGCTCAAACCCCGCCTCGAACTCCTGTGGGCCTTGCTGCGCGAAGATGGCTTTCTCGCCATCCAGATCGATGACAATGAATTTGCCCGCCTCTATCTCCTGCTGGCCAACATGATGGGCGAGCAGAACCTGAAGACGATCTGTGTCAAAATGGCCGAGCCAACCGGCTTTAAGATGGTACACGTCATTACGCAGGGCAATCTGCCGCGGCTCAAGGAGTACATCATCCTGGTCGGCAAGTCGGGCATTCGCAACCTGCATCCCGAACGCATCGCCAAAGCCACCTGGGACCCGGAGTATCGCTGGGTCGTCTGTCAGGCTTCTCGGCAGGCCATCCGCAGGCTCAAAGCGATTCTGGTCAATCCGGATCGGACCGCAGACGATATTCAGCAGGCCGATGCGATCTGTCGTCCCTTCTCCCTGGAACCCGTGACCACCGTCTGTCAGCGTGAGGGCCGCTCCCATCCAACGCCGGAATGGCTGGCTGAGAATGCCTGGCGCATCGTCCGAACCTGCTCGACCAGTGCCACGGCAAAACAGCGTGCGGACCAGAAACGGGCGACCCTTCCCCCGCAGACAGGGGCGTTCAGCGTCGAAACCGTCCAACGCCGGCTCTATATCGTTACGGCCCACTACAATATGCACAGCGCCCAGCCTCGCATGCGCCTATTATTCGCCGATGACTATCTCACCCTTCATCCGGGTGATTTCTGGGCTGATATTAAAACCACTAGCCTGGGGGAGGAAGGAAGCGTGACCTTTATCAAGGGCAAGAAACCGGAAGCGCTGCTCAAACGGATTATCGGTATGACCACCCAGCCCGGCGACTGGGTTTTGGATGCCTACGCCGGGTCCGGGACCACCGGCGCGGTGGCCCACAAGATGGGCCGTCAATGGATGCTGATTGAGAACGGCCCCCAGTGCAATACGCACATCCTGCCCCGCCTCCGAGCCGTTATCGATGGAACGGACCAGACTGGCGCCAGCAAACACCTCAACTGGAAAGGCGGCGGCGGTTTTCGATATTTTCGACTGACTCCAGCCGCATAGGGACGATTGGCAGTGGCCCCGTAC
>WTHD01000458.1 GCA_011523265.1 Candidatus Binatota bacterium | reverse complement strand
TGGACCAGCGGGCGCATTTGAACAGAAACCTACGGTTTTGAATGAGGCGGTCTTTCGTCGCCCCCCCAAAGGGGCTTTTCTTTCTCCGGTGTCGGACCTTTCTCGAACTTCGGTCGCTTGGGATTTTTCCGGCGGAGCCGGGCGGCCACAGGCCGGAGAGCATTTGTTGTCACCCCCAATGCGTGTCCTGCCATCCTCCCTCCTCCTATCCATACTGCCTTTGTGCCGGGGGACCGGCTACTTAGCCCAATCAGGAATACAGAAGCCTTCCTTAATCAACACTTGACAATGTTCGTGTATTACCTCCTTTAATTCTGGGCATAACGGGTTATTGCAGTTTACGTTCCATACAAGAGACCCATTCTCTAATTTTGTTTTTGGGTCAGCACGGAGCCACGTAAGCTCAAGTATGTGCTTATAGAGAAACCATTCAGTGATGGCGTCCTTGAATGCGCCATTTTTGATTAACGGCTTATCGTTTACCATCTTAGGATTAACGCACTTTTCAAGAGCTACCATAAATGTCTTCAGTTCTTTGATGTCGGGTTCATTAGTCCTGCTTCCGTTTGCTATCTCTTCAAGTTTGAACCAGATGATATTATGGAGAACGCGGGATAGGTTAAGCAGAGTCAATACGATGAGAATTCTCAACTCATCCCCTTTAAGATCAATTTTCTCAGGCTCATACCGTATGAGCATAAAGAGTTCTCTGACATTTTTGAGTTTTTCTTTTATTTCCGAGTAGGAGATTTCTCTTCCTAATTGAGCAGATATAGCCCATCGGAGTAGACTTTTATTCCGTTTTTTTACATCTTCGTCAGCCATCTCTGTATTTCTCACATTCCCTTTCTTGTCCTTGGAATTCATGTCCATCAAGATGTCTAAGAGATCATCATAGCAGTGGGTCTGTACCGCCCGTTTTAGTTTCTTATTTTTTGGTTCTTCGTCTCGTGTGCATTCAGGATCAAGACCGAGTTGCAAGGTAAGTATGGATTTGAATGATAGTTCAGCGGCGGTAGACCAAAGGTATATGCTTGATGTGCTGTAGCAATCTCTATCCGGCCTTTCTGGGTCGTCGTCTTTTGTATATTCCTCCCACAAGCGGACTGCCCCTTGGAAATACTGGTATGCCTGGCTTCCATATATAATTGCTCGGTCTTGGATAGTTTTACTTCTGTACAGATATTTCATCCTTATCTCTCCCACCCCTTCGCAGCAGACCATACCTCGAACTCGCACTCAGACCTCAACCCCCAACTCCTTCAGATAATCCCTCGTGCGTAAACAACCCTCACCAGTGACTTCTTCCGACCGGCCTCATGCTCAATCAGCAACGGAGTGGCGCAGTTCGTCCGCAATCCATTGATTGAGACTCTTTCCGTCTGCTGCCGCAGCGGCGGCAATGGTCGCATGTAATTCCGGCGAGATACGTACATTGAATCTTCCAGAATACCGCTTTCCAGGTTCAACGCCGTCCTCTCGACACATATCGAGGAATACCTTGAGGGAGGCCTCGCCCTCGGCTTTCAGACCTGCGATATCCTGTGCGTAGAAATCCGCACCGCCGTTTAAACCGACGAATTCACCCCGGAACATATCAATGTCGGCGTCGAATTGAATGAGCGCCCGGTATCCGCCGATCTCCATCACGTTTTTCATGGTTCTACTCCATTCTGCCTCAGCCATTCCCGAATACTCACCACGGCCCCTTTGTCCGTATTGGGCCGTGGATGCGGCCGGTGGAAGACTCGTCGATCTCCGAAGAGACGTACACCCACACGGGAACCTTCTCGCTGGCTGACTTCAGCGCCTAGAGCGATGAACAACGCCTCAATATCCCTCCACGGAATGTTGCCGCTGGTTGGATGGCCAAAAATCAAGGCAAGGGTTTTTTCGTGTCGGCGTTTCATATCATAAAAGTACCATTTGATGGTATCATATCGAAAGAATAGGCCATATCGCCCACCGAATAATGTTCGGCAGCGTCCCGGCCCAGCAGCGCGGCGCTCGACCCGGCCCTGCTCTGGCCGAGATCCTCGGCACTCGGCGATCCGTCACCTAAAAATCTTCGCCAAGCTGAGGGATTCGCCGAACATTCGCCAACCCGGCCCCATTCCCTTTACACACCTGTTACATTTCGGGCCATTTTCCGTCTGATAACATTGTTTCTGTGAAAGTTGGCCTTTGATCTAGGGAATCAAAGGGGAATTATATACTTATTGACCCACAGATTATTGAGTGTGGGAGTGAGAGGTATATAATTCTCTAAAAAGTGAGCGGTCCATGAAAAACAACCCTCTTCCCAGGCTTGATGAAGATGATGTGATGAGGCAACGGCTCCTGCCGTACTGCCGCTTAAAGCCGGGAGAAATCTGGGAAGACCCACAAGGCCGCCATAAGGTGGGCTGTCTTGATACCGCGGACGCCAGCCAGATAGGTTTGCTCATGAACGGAGAGCAAGCCGCATTGGCGATTCAGGACCCGCCGTATAATCTTATTGCTTTTGAGGTCAGAAAACTTCACGATTTTATTGATTGGTCAGAGCAATGGGTGCGTATTAACGACTCAGTGCTTTCCTCGAATTCGTCCTTCTATGTCTGGATTGGCGCGGACCAAAAAAACGCATTCCAGCCACTCCCTGATTTCATGGTCATGATGCGGCGGGTAGAGAATTTTCAGGCGCGTTCGTTCTTGACGATGAGAAACCAGCGTGGTTACGGAACGCAGAAAAACTGGATGTCTGTTCGGCAAGAGCTGCTCTACTACACAAAGGGCAATCCATTCTTTGAGGTTCAGTATACCGACATCCCCAAAATTCTCCGTGGCTATTACAAAGAAGTAGGGGGGGAGCGCACGGAAAATATCGAACGGAGTAAATCTGAGAATATTCGACCCGGGAATGTGTGGGTTGATATTCAGCAGGTTTTCTATCGGATGGAGGAGAACGTATCCGGCTGTTATGCGCAGAAACCCATCAAGGCCATAGACCGGATAGTCTCGGCCAGTTCCCGCAAGGCTGACCTCGTTATAGATTTCTTCGCGCACTCAGGATCAACGCTGCTCTCGTGCGAACGTTTGGGCCGGCGGTGCTTTACGGCAGACAGCGACCCTCTTTACTGTGAGATAACCATCCGTCGCCTGGAAGTGTGGCGTAAAGCCGGGCGGCTCGGCTGGCAGAATGGGCATCCTTTTGAAGATGTCCTCCCCTCCATTGCGGCTCCCACCACAGGGAGAACTCCCGCTCCCGTAACGGAGCAATCTCACCAGCTTGACCTTCTGTAAAATATAGGCACAGGAGGCGGCGACGATGGAAAAACTTCGACAAATTCTCGATGAGATGATTGCGACCTTGGAGAATGCGGACGAGTTTCGAGAAAGGCTGGAAAACCTCGTTTCCGTCTATCCCTTCAATGAATACGAATACATCATTTCCACCTTGCTTGGACTCAATAAATTGACGCTCGACGCTTATGTTGAACTCCGAGACGATTATATCGCCAGAAACCTGTATCTTTATATTTTTGAGATTAGCGCCCCGAGAAAATTTGGCGAGACCTGGGCACAGGGACATCTGAAAGCACTTGTGCCTGACTTGGTAAAACCGCAAAAGAAGCTCGACCCGCAGTATTCCGGCCAATACGATTTCTTTCTTGATGGACGGATTAAAATTGAAGTAAAGGCTTCACGCGCGGTAGATTTTGACAGTGACGCTTCCTTGTACGAAAAGGCCCTCTCGTCGGATTCCGACAAACAGTTCGATATGAACTTTCAGCAGATAAAGCCCGCCTGTTGCGATGTTTTCGTATGGGTTGCGGTATGGCGCGACCGCATCAGATACTGGGTTCTTTCCTCAAGAGAGGTTGAAACGAATCGGTACTTCTCTACAGGACAACATCGTGGAAACGTCGGCGAGGGCCAGTTGCACTTGAATCGGGACAATATTCAGGACTTCTCACAATACGAGTGCCGATCCGACGGACTGTTAGACGCAATACGTAACGCCTATGTCCGTCAGAGAGAAGGTGATGCTTAGATCCTACTTAACTGCTTTCCAATCGATCTTTATCGTGTTGAGCACTGGTTGAGATATTCTTGCCAAGTCTCAAGATCATACGGAGTCAAAAGGTCCAAACGGTTCTGCTCAATCATGTACAACGCCCCGTCGCCTAGTCTACGAACTTCTGATTCAAGCTTCTCGAATTCTTTAACTAGAGCATTCTGTTTTTAGGTGGATGCATAGCCAGCATGGGTGAAGTAGTGGCGGCATTCCTCAGGCCCGAAGCAGTCCAGCAGAGTCCCGATCCGCCGCCAGGTCGCCTCAACGGTGCGTTCGGCCGCGTGGCGGAGCAAGGCTTTGAGCTTGGCGAAGACTTGTTCAATCGGGTTGAGGTCGGGGGAGTAGGGCGGCAGGAAGCGCAGCGTGGCCCCCACCCGCTCAATGGCGGCGCGCACGGCGGGACTCTTGTGGCTGCTCAGATTGTCCATAATGACGATATCGCCCGGAGTGAGCGTTGGCAGCAGACACCGTTCGACATAGGCCAGGAAGCAGGGCCCGTTCATCGGGCCATCGAAGACACACGGAGCCGCAAGTCGGTCGTGGTGCAGCGTCGCCACGAAGGTCAGCGTTTGCCAGTGCCCATGGGGCCGGTTCGCGCGCAACCGCTGGCCCCGGGGGCAGCGGCCATGACTGCGGGTCATGTTCGTCTTGGCCCAGGTCTCATCCAGGAACACGAGGCGGCGCGGATCAAGCTGGCCTTGTGCGCGCTGCCACCGGCGGCGGCGCTGCGCGATGTCCGGCCGATCCTGCTCGGAGGCCACCAGGCTTTTTTTTGAAGCTGATCCCTTCGCCTTTGAAGAACCGCGACAGCATGCCGGTGTCTACCTGCACTCCGCGCTCCGTCAACAGCCGGGCCGCCAACGCGGCCAGCGTGATGTCGGGCTGGGCCGCCAGAACCGCTAACACCCAGGCGCGGTGCGGCTGCACCTTCGAGGGCCGATGCCCTCCGGTGCCCGCACTCCCCCGCTCCCCGGTCCGCTGGAAGCGCTGCAGCCACTTGATCGCCGCCGCAGCACTGATCCCAAACCGCTGCGCCGCCGCCCGCCGGCTCAGCCCTTCGCCGGCCACGGCATCAATCACGCGATCCCGCAAATCTTGAGAGTAGGCTCGAGCCATCCTCTCCCTCCTTCCGCAGTGCTCACCCTGCTCTACCTCCCCAGTTTGCTGAAAAGACTCCGCTGATTCAATCTATTCGCAGAAGACTCTAGAAGAGGGTGGCTAAACGCAACAACTTCGTTGCTATGAAATTTCACGATCATCCATGCTGGACCAGCGGGCGCATTTGAACAGAAACCTACGGTTTTGAATGAGGCGGTCTTTCGTCGCCCCCCCAAAGGGGCTTTTCTTTCTCCGGTGTCGGACCTTTCTCGAACTTCGGTCGCTTGGGATTTTTCCGGCGGAGCCGGGCGGCCACAGGCCGGAGAGCATTTGTTGTCACCCCCAATGCGTGTCCTGCCATCCTACTCCACTCTGCCTTTGGGCCGGGTTGCCCGCGGCTGGGCTGTCCCCGGCCAGTCGCCTCGCCAGCGCGTCCCATTTTACGGCGGGGGCATTGAGTATCTCCGACACAGATTCCTGAGACGGGTAAATAGTACACATGTGCCCCGTTTTAGCCCCGCGCCTGCTCCCTCCTGCGCCTGTGTCATTTAACGGCCGTTTTAGAAGACAGGGGTCGACGACCGCGCTGGGCTAGGTGCCCGTCACTTTTGGCTAACTGTGTGTGGTTACACTACGAGCACGAAGCTGCCCTACCCGCTTCTCCAGAGCGCGGGGCAGGCAGGGGAGACAACAGAAAATTGCAAACTTCGACGAATTGCTGTAAGGGCGGGATGCCTCACAAACGGAATGGTGGAGATTCGACGTGACATCCGTTGCCGATTATTTGGTTGTAACCACTCGTTGTGGTCCGCGTATTCGCTGTGGCGGCCGATCAGAGTCCAAAATTGCCTTGGATACTTTTAGACAAGATCGGGCTCAGCCAGGCAACAACTAAGCCAGCCGCTATCATCAGCGCTATCGTTAGCGCTATGTGCGCTGAGAACCGATAGATCTCTAGGGATCTTTCGACAGAATGAATGCGTTCAGTCAGATCGTTTTTTACATTCTCTATCTTCTTGGACAGACCCGCGAAGGACTGTAATTCATCAGCGATACCGACGATCAATTCTGTGTCTATACCCTTCTTGACAGGGCCATTCTTTTTGAAAGTGGTCTTTTGGTCTAGACTTGCGTACCAGATGAGAAATATTGGTTGGCCTTGCTTGAGATGAACTGGTACTGGTCCTGCATTGAAGACCGAGAAGGTTAGTTGGCCCTTGTAGCCCGGATCTACGTGAAACCCCGAGACATTGACTAGTCCACGAAACTTGGTCTTCGCACGAATAGAAATGAAAGCGAGCGCAGAGTCTGGGACGGTGACAACCTCTTCGGTAATCAAGAAGGCGAACTGGCCCGGTGGTATAGTAAATGCCTCATCCTGGGCGAGCTTCCGGACTGTGACCGTCTTCGGGTCAGCCGATTGATCATTAGGTGAGACATAAACTTCGGAGCCGACGGATAAGGTATAGGCAGCACAGTCGACCCGCTCTGGATCGAATGGTTTCACAAGCACCTTCAAGTGCTTGCGCAAGGTTTCGCCGCTCCAGAACATCGCGTGGGGCTCTGTCACTGGGCATCCTCCTTATTGTTCATGAGCATCACCGCCTATGAATCCCTGTTTATTTGTAAATCTTGTTGTGAGAGATCGGCAGTGAGCCTATCGTGACGGTTCATGATTTAGCTGCTCGCCGTTACTCGGGCCGAGGTATTCGAGGCAGCGTCGGTCAAGATCAACAGCGATACGGCCGCCGCGCTTTGCCAAGACGGCGCGCCACACCGAAAAGCCTTGCAGAATCGCCTGTTCCCACTCCCCCGTGGTGCACTCTCTGACCTCTAGATGTGAGGTCATATCCTTAATCGTGCGCAAGAGCTGGAAATCAAGTGTCCGCACGCCGTCAAGCATATGATGGCGGCGGGCATAATCGAATACGAGCGCAGCAATGCCCTCCTCAATCACTGCCGCACGTCCACCATCCTCGACTTCGTCAAGGAGCGGGCGGCTCTTACGCTTACACCGGAGTAGTGCACGGGTAATGGGCGACCAACCGAGCACGGCGGCGTTGGCCAAATGGAAAACATCATGAAAGCGGTAGCCATCTGGGTCATAAGCGTTATCTGTCAGGACGTCGCCGGACGGGACGTTGTTGATGGACACGCGCACCCACCGACGATGCTCGTCATCCATGTCGACGAGTTCGACCTCGAACCGGCGCGGGAGGCGCTCACCCTCTGGAAACGTCGCATCGAAGCAGAGCGGGGTAGCGCGTTCGCTGACCCAGCGCGCCTTCAACTTGGCAAGATTAGCGGTCGCGACCTCGTCCAGTTTAAGGTCGAACTTGCTTGCGACGTTAGCAACATACCATAGAAGATCGCCTAACTCTTCGGACACGCGTTCCTTAAAAAGCCGATGCGCTTCACCGTCGCGTAGATGTTTTTTATATTCACTCAGCAGTTGTCCCGTTTCGCCGGCGAGACCGAGCATCGGCACGACGAGAGAGAGCACCTCATCGGCATTGTCACGGAGAGGCACACGGTCTGTGCGTAGCGCTTCCTTCTGATAACGGCTAAAATTCATTCCCGTCCCCTTCGGTACCTGCCGCCGCAGCGGTCCGGCTCGGTCCGGGGTCGCTGAGCGGTCCCCCGGCGTGTGTATGCCCCTTCTTATTCAATTGCCATTTCGGTGGGAAAAAATAATTGATCGGTTCCGGTGTTGGTACGAACTTCTGCTTAATTCTCGTGCGGCCGGTACGGCCAATAATCTGCGGATGGACAACCCGCGCATATTTGTCAACCTCACAAAACAGATTCTGACAGTCAATTAGTTGGAGCCGCCGTCCCCAGAGGGGTTGGAAGTTGAGCCCCAGGCGTTCGAACTCGTACTCCTGCAAATCGACCATCCGTCGGATCAACTCTGGATCATTGAGTCCACCGGGATCAACAAAACACTTGCGTAGACCATCGCGCGCGCCAGGACCTGGCACGACGAAATCCATTTCGCTGAAGTCGGTGATCTCACTGTAATTGATATCAGTAATAAATTGATACGCGAGGAAATCGCCGATGGTTGGATAGGCCCGGAGCTGCTCGAAGCCGTCCTGCATAGTGCGGGTTTGGCCCAAGCGTTCAGGGAGTCGCTCCTTCATCATACGTTCAAGGAGCAGCAGGTTGTTCTGGTGTTTGGCAGACCGGCCAAATGCCTGGCTTCCCGGTGGCATAATATAGGCGGCGGAATAGAGGCGGTGTCCATCTCTCAAGGCGTTCTGCAGAACCGTGTCGTAGTGAGCAAATCGGTAGTCCTCGAACGTGATTGGGCCGAAGACCTGCACCAGCAGCTCCCAGGTCTCAATCTTGTTGAACAATTTGAACAGCAGGATGCGAAAAAACACTTCGCGGGGCGTGCCGGGCAGATCCTCGCGATAGATGACGTGGCGAATCAAAAATTGGCTTACACGATCAGCCGCACGATAGGCGTTGGTGAATTTATAGGTTGCCAGCACGGGATCGTCAGTCCAGGGCTGTGCTTCACCGCGCGCGCGCCGGAAAAAAATCGCCTGTCGCTCGGCGGCGAACCGCCAATAACTCTCATAGACCTCGGAGACCTTCACCGGTGCGAGATGCGGGAGGACAAGAGGGAATCGCGGTCTGAGCGGCAGGTCGAGCTGCGGAGGGAGAACCGCGGTATCGCTACCTACTTTCGACGGGTGGCCACGGAGACGTTTGCCAGCAGGCCGAGGGAGCCTTTTTGTCACGGTGCACTCCCTCCCATCAGAGGTGGCACGGAACAAGACGTTTGCTCGGTGGCAACTCCCGCAATAAGCGCCTTTGCAGAGACGACAAGCGGGACCAAATCAGGATCACTCTTGGCTATACGTTCGAGCTTGGCTATACCGACCATGACGTTCAATCGTGCTAAAGTCATGCCCATCTCATGCGCCATGAAAGCACCGAGTTGGATCAATCCGAGATAGTTGCCATAGGCTTTGTCGAAAATCTGCTGGGTCGCGTAGAAGGCGTTGACAACCAGACCCGCCGAGGTTGGTTCGAAGCTGACCTGTTGTAAACAGGGAAAACCCAGCTGTGCACTCGCGACATGGTCGCGACCTGGATCAAATGTCGTTGCCTGAAGCATTGAGCGGCGTACCCCTTTTCGCGAATCATACTGCGATAATATCCACTCCAACTGATTCCCGTCGAACGGTCCACGTCCGTAGGCGACCATGCGTTCAAAATACAGACCGCGACCATTGGCTTTCTTGTTCATAGCTTGCCAGCGGGGGAACGTCGCACGATAGAGTGTAAAGAGACGGTTACGGTTGCCTCGCGACATCTCCCAGAGGCGCTGTGGGAAAATGGTGAACGCTACAACATCGACCTTAGGCCGAGCCTTACATTCCAGGAGTTGATCGAGAGTTTGGCGCACGGTGGCGTCTTCAGGAACTGCACCTTTCTTATCAAAGCCTGTCAGGCTCAGTATTAACGGTGAAATTTCAGTGCCGCCACTCTCCAGAACCCGGAGTAGAAGCCGTGACCAAGCGCGCCCCAGATTGTTGTCGTTGATAACCGTGGGTTCCGCTGCAGCTGACGCTTTGGATTTACTCATCCGTATCAGCCTCCAGGTGACGATATTGCGCCAGCCCCACATAGGATTCGGGAGCGACCCGGACAAAAACTGCCCAGTTGTCCATGGCGGTCCTAGCTTGAACGATCCCGGGGCGTACCGCCCGAAACAGGCTCCCGTTTGCGAGATCACGTTCATGGACACGGCTTTCCCCTTCTATTTGTGATCCCAGCGGCAGCAGTAGTAACGTATTGACCTCCGCATCAAGAGTCGGCGCGGCGCGGTAATGGTCGGCAAGCAGCAAAGGCTCTGGCGTGAGACCACCAAGGATCCTCGCCCGCAACGCCCTCGGGGTAACACGCCGCAGGGCGGCAGCGCGGGTCTGCGAAATCATGTTGACGCCGACTGATAGGTGTGTGAGAAGGGGGCCATAGCCGACGCCAAAGTCGCAGGCGACCGTGAATAGCTGCATAGGGGTTACCGTCTCGGGCGTCCAGCCGCGAGCAGCAAACGCCCGGCGCAGGCCTATAATTGGCATCAGCATGAAGCCGGCGAAAGTGTCTGCCAGGAACTCCTTTGCATCCTCCCAGGGATGCGGCGTGGCGCCCTGCCGCAACTCGTCAATTGACGAGCCATGTCCGAAGACATGGTGGCCGAGTTCGTGGGCGCAGTTATAGGTGCGCCGCGGTAGTGGGCGGAGCGCCGAGAGGTGGATACGCGGCGGAGCGCCCCGTTGGTATATCCCTTCCATATTGATGTTGTTGAAGCGCACCGTGACGCCTAGCACTTCACAGAGCTGGTAGATGCAGATGGAGCTATCCTGGGCGGCCTTAGCTTTCGCCCGAGTCGCGATTGCCATCTGCATGGCTTGGGTCGCAAGCGTGCGGCGGGGAAAGTTCGGCTTGGGGAGGCGCATCGTCTTCATCAACGGTCGCCCTCCGAGGCGTTCGGGAGGGAATCGTCGCGCATGGCGGCGAGCAGCTTGAGCAGACGTTCGAGGTCTTCGGGCTTGAGCTTGGCAAGTTCTCGGGCAGCAAGTTCGAGACGGGGATCCTGGACGTCAATCATCTCCGGCGCCTCGCCGAGCAGCCAGGCGACGCTCACGTCATAGATCTGCGCAAGACGGGCCAGTTCGTCGGCTGAAGTTCGGCGATTGCCGGCCTCCATCTCCGAAATGGATGGCCGATGCAAGCCGAGCATCTTGGCAACATGCCCTTGTGAAATACCAGCGAGATGGCGGGCCTCTTTCAGGCGTTCGGCAATCTGGTGGCGTTTGGCGGCCTTCATGTCGCTCATGCAGCAGTCCTTTCCGTCTCATTCTGCTTTGTCGCCAGGTCAAAAACGAAATCCACGATCTCGTCGATCGAACGAGGGAGGTCTGTTGTCTCATCGATGAAAATGTTCACGTCATCTGGAATCGGCACACTGGTTTCAGTTGCCAGGATGGTGGTGGCGACTGGCCAAGTTATGCTGTCGAACTGAGGAAGGGAATCAACCGGTCGAGTCGAGCCAGTCAGCTTCGGGCATCCGAGACCGCTCTCGGCTTGAATCTGCCTGAGGACAGTGATGAGTTTATCTTTGAGAATGGTCGTGTTCATATCTTCCTCCGTTCTTTTCCAAGATCTGACAAGAGGTAAGATAATCTTACATTGCGTCAATGTCAAGTCCTCGAATGAATGACAGCATATCAGCCGTTGGTTTGGACATTGCGTCCAGGCTCCATATCGCTGTCGAGGCGCAAACTGGGGTGCGGCCGTACGGGTACGGGTCCTGCCAGCAGCCTTTCAGAGGATTTGAGGTGGCGTGCCGGTCGGTTGTCAAGCTACATCCCTAGGATGGCGGTGGAACAACCTAACCGGGCTATGAGCTCAGTCTCGTGTCCCCTCCCCGCGCACGTTGCCCAGTGACCCTATACGGAGACCGGCACAGCTATACATTGCAGGCGACCGCCAACCTGGACCGGAAGATAGGTGTTCCATTTTCCGAAAGGATATCCAAAGGCAGCCATAACAGCGTTTATGACGGGCAGATAGACCCCCCGCAGGCGCGGCCTCTGACCGTACACGAGACACGGTCAGCTTGCCTCTTCTACCCCATTGGGGTATACAAGGTCGGGTGCAGACGGTAGCCGAGACCCCGACCTTCTCCCGTCAGGCCGACAAACTCTTCAACGAGGAGGAACGCCGCGCTGAAGGCCGCCTGGAAGGAGACAAAATGAGTACGTTCGGCGCTGATCTGATCCAGTCCCTCACGGAGGCGCTCGCCCATGTCAAGGGCGAAGGGCGCGCCATCGTCCATGCTCCCATAACGCCGCGCGAAGTGCGGAAGCGGGCGAAGCTCACGCAGGCCCAGATGGCCCCGCTGATGGGCATGAGCCTCTCTGGCTATCGGAAATGGGAGCAGGGCACGCGGCGGGTCAGCGGCCCGGCCGCGACCCTGCTGCACGTGATTGAAAGGGAACCGGAGGCGGTCCGGCGCGCCCTGCTCTCCCTATCCACTTAGCTACTAGGAGAACTTGGGGAGATGTTTATTGATCGCCGCCTCAATCCGTCGAATAACGTGATCGAGCTTTGGAGTTGCCGGTGGGAGAACCGTAAAGGCCGCCCTGCCAGGAAGGTCTATCTTCAGAAAATTTGTGATGAACAGCAGGTCCGCTCCGCCGCGGCCGCCGCCCTGTCAGAAAAGGTGGTAATGGACAGCAGCTTCAGGACTCCTCAGAGAACCCTAGACTTAGACGCCTATCCGGGATGTTCCTACACGGTTTGGGCTTCTACTCCAGCGATAGTTTGGACTGCAAACCGTCCACAAGAGCGTGGAATTCACGTACACGTGCACGATGGATCAACTCGTGTCGTAGACGATACTTTTGGGGAAGTAGTACTGAATGGAGTACCCCTTGAGAGGTCTAAACTCATTGAGGCAATGATCGCCCGGTCAGTGATTTAGATCAGAGTCTCTCCCCCTCGTAGTAGGCGGTAGATGTTCGGAATGGGACCCCCTTCCCTCCCTGTCATCTTGCCGTTCGGCGGATCACTGGATATAGCAACGAAAGCCAACGGTGATGGCGCGCTCACTAGCGATACGAGATGCCGAGAGCCCGGAGAGCATACAATGGCTGAGACTCAGATAGAGTGGACAGACGCTACCTGGAACCCCGTCGCGGGGTGTTCCATCACCACGGCCGGCTGCACCCACTGCTACGCGATGGAGATGGCGAAACGCTTGGAGGCCATGGGTGTCAAGAAATACGTCGGCTTAACGCGCCGCCGCCGCGGCCGCACCGTCTGGACCGGCGCTGTGAGAGAAGATCGCGATGCGCTCGCCTTGCCGCGCGCCTGGAAGAAGCCCCGCCGAATCTTTGTCAATTCGATGAGCGACCTCTTTCATGAACGCGTCAGCGACACGTTCATCAGGGAGGTCTGGCAGGTCATGCGTGACACGCCCCGCCACCACTATCAAATCCTGACCAAACGCCCCGAACGTATGGCAGAGATCGTTTCCACCACAATCCAGACCGTTCTGCCCAATGTCTGGCTGGGAACCAGCGTCGAGAACGCCGACGTCGTCGGGCGGCTTGAGCACCTGCGCCGCGCCCCGGCCGCCATTCGCTTCATCTCCTTTGAACCGCTGATCGGTCCGGTCGGTCGCCTCAAGCTGGCCGGTATTCACTGGGCCATTGTCGGCGGCGAAAGCGGGAGCGGGGCGCGCCCGATTCGAGAAGCCTGGATTGATGAAATCTATGCCCAATGTCGCCGCTCCCATACGGCGTTCTTCTTCAAACAGTGGGGCGTGTGGGGGAAAGACAATAGACGCCGCTCCAAAAAAGCCAATGGCCGCGAATACCGCGGCCGAACCTGGGACGAGATGCCGGCCCTGCCGGTCGCGGCGTAGCCCGCGGCTGCACCGAGGATCGGGGGAAGATGGCCACGAAACAGTATGACTGGGCGGCCGGGGCCACCCTCGAAGAGCACTCGCGCCGCAAACATAAAATCCTGCGGGAATACTTTTTCGACTATCTGACCGTCCGCTGCCAGAGCCCGCATCAATCGCGCTTTCGCCTGGCCATCATCGACGGCTTCGCGGGCGGCGGCCGCTACCGGTGTGGCACCCCAGGGTCGCCGCTCATCTTCTTAGAGGAACTCCAGCGGGCCATTACATTCGTGAACACGCGCCGCGCCGCTCAGGGATTCGGTACGGTCGAAATCGAGTGCCTGCTCGTGTTGAATGATGAGGACCCGGCTGTCGTCGAGATCCTCAAGAAGAACGTGGCGCCGCTCCAGGCTGCGCTGACAGAAACCGTCCCCACGCTCCATCTGCACGTTGAATATCTCACCCAGCCCTTCGAGCACGCCTATCGGCTGGTGCAACGCCTGCTTTCAGCGGGCCGTTACCGCAACGTGCTCTTCAATCTCGATCAGTGTGGGCACCGGGATGTCGATCGGAGGACGCTGGTTGACATCATGCACTCCTACCCCTCAGTGGAAGTGTTCTACACGTTTGCGATTCAAGCGCTCATCGCGTTTCTGCGGAAATCTGATCCTGAACGGCTTGCCGCCCAGCTCGCCCATCTCGACCTCAACTATACTGATCTGGAGAGTCTGGAGGGCATCATACATAGGAAAACATGGCTGGGCACAGCCGAGCGGCTGGTGTTCGAGGCGTTCCACACCTGCGCGCCGTTCGTCAGCCCCTTTTCGATCAACAGCCGGGACGGCTGGCGGTATTGGCTCATCCATTTCGCCAATTCCTACCGCGCCCGGCAGGTCTACAACAACATCCTGCACGCCAACAGCAGCACCCAGGCCCATTTCGGGCGCTCGGGCCTCAACATGCTTGCGTTTGATCCCACTCACGAGGACGGCACCCTCTACCTTTTCGATGCGCCGGGGCGCCACACCGCCCAGGCGCAACTTTTCGATGACATTCCTCGGCTCGTTGCCGAAGCCGGCGATGTGCTCGGCGTGGCGGACTTCTACGGGCATATCTACAATAACACCCCGGCGCATACCGATGATGTGCACACGGCGATTATCAACAATCCCGATATCGAGGTTATCACGCCCGCCGGCGGGGAGCGGCGGAAGCCCAATACCATCACGGTCACTGATCTGTTAAAGCTCAAGGCCCAGATGAGTTTTCCAATGTTCTTCGGGACAAATGCGAAGGACGGCGGTACAAAATGACCGTGTATTGCCCCAGAAGTCAATGCGGAAAGCTGTGTCTTTGCAGTCTCCCCCCGCTGACTACGCAGTGAATGGTGGCTTTATTCGTAGGCACGAACAGTTCCTGCTGACCACTACTCACCTGTATGAGGAAAAAGAATAGAGCAAGATTATGTACCTCATCAGAGTAAACGGAGAGACGAGCCACAATAACCCCAAGTGTGAAAGCTGCTTCGTACTGGGAGAACCCCCTGCCCATCCTCGGACATATTTTAATTATTTTAGAAAATGCTTAGCTGGTGATTTCGTAAGAATCGGCTGGCCAGATGTCGGAGATTTGACGGCGAGGAACAGGCAAGGGGCATTGGCGAACTGTTACGACTGGGAGACCATCCCTCGGCACGTAAGAGACTACTTGGAGGGCTTCTCTCAGATTCCAGTTGGCAGCACTGTGTTAATGCCGCACAAAGGTCACTCCGGAGAGTTGGCTATTGGGACCACGACTTCAAAGTATTGTTTTTTCCACAACGTTCCGAATGATCCGTATGAGTGCGCTCATCGCATCAAGGTTCGTTGGGATACCGATAAACAGGGTAATCCTGTCCTGTACCAAGCAAAAAAACTTGGCATAAACATATATGACAGGTCGTCGTGGGGGCATGCATTCCATCACTTCGTAGACGATCATGTCATTAACAAGGTCAGGGCGGCAAGACAGTCCAAAAGGTGAGCCGCCGCCAGGGGGCGTGTACGCTAAAAGAGAGAGGAAATCATGGAAACTGCTAATTCTGGCGTTACGCCGTCCGTTTCCCGGTATCGAGCGTACCGATTTTTGCTATAAAATACAGGACGCGCGCGGAGGAGAGGAGGCCGGGAGGGCAAAACCGCCCAAGTTGAACAGAGGTGACCTTATCGGACACTGCGGGCTGTACGAGCATTCAGCAGGGCAGAAAAATCAGGGAGTTGCGGCACTCGGCTGGACATGCACGGCTGAACGATTTTAGGTACTTGCCTTTGTTTTCAGCCCCAGCCTTGAGACCGTGAAGGGCGAGAAATGAGGACTATCTGGGTCGGAATTGTGGGTGTGGTGTTACTCCTTCTGGCAATCACGCTACAGGTGCGGCGAGAGAAAGAAGCGGGAGTTGCGTATCCGCCGATTGTCATGGAATGGAAAGATTTGAATGAAGCCGAATGGGGACCGCTGGGCCGGGTATCGGAGTACCGGCCGCATGATGCGTGTTCCATGTGCTTTACCCTGCCGAACTACGACGAATACCAAATATACGAATATGCGAAATCCGACCGGCCCGACGGAGCTATTATTATTCCCCGTTCCATTCCTAACCCTGCCCCGGAAGTCATGGAGCGGGAAGGATTCGACCCGGAACGCGGCGGATACTACGACGAAGACGGGGAATGGACCTGGTTTATCGGCAGGCAAGGATTCGGAGGTCCTACCGATAGGGAGAAATGGTCGGACGATTTGCCGGTCTCGACCATTGAAATGAAGCGCGTCCAGGCACGGTATATGGACCGAATCATGAGCATTGCGGGGGTGCGCTCTTTTGGTATCGGCCCGCACGGCTTTGTCGTGGATTTGCTAGCAGGATATGAAAAAAGCCGGAACATTATTCCCGCCGACCTTGAGGGTCTTCCGATACAAACAAACATCATGAGTGGGGAAGCCCGTTTTCTCGTCTCCCCTGACGAAGCACGTGCGCCGCGCGAAGACGGCCCCGAATAAGGGGCATGGGAGGAGCACCCACCGCATTGTGAGATGAGCGAAGGGATGCGAGAAAAGGGGGCGCTCGCGGCTGCCCACGACGGCGGAACCTGGACAGAAAAGATATTATCGGACGCAAATCGGGGGAAAATGAAACAGGCGCGTAAAGGGAAATGGGCCGTTTTGGCGAATGTTAGGCGGATTCCCCAGCTTGCCAAAAATAATTAGGCGGCGGATCTCCGATTACCGAGGATCTCGGGCAGATCGGGGCCGGACCGAGCGCCGCGGCGAGCTGCTGGGCTTGGGCGCTGCCTAACATTATTCGGCGTGGGTGTGGGCCTGACCTCTCAACTCGCCAATATCGCGAGCTGTTTTCATACTCATCGGACGGATACCACGTTCCATATTGGAAACATGCTGACGGGGCGGGCCGGGGCCGGCCAAGATTTTTAAGCCGATCTGGCGGTGATTCAGCTCCTCCACCACCCCAGGCCGCGCTCTTTTTTATCCCGCGCCTCAACCGCGTGATCCATTTGGCGGGAGTGAGGACGCCCTAGGTCTGTAGCCTTTTTGTCCACCGTCTTCAGCGGGCCGGCATACATTAACTCGAAGAGTTTTGCGTCTATCCTGGCCGCTCTTCCTCCCCTTCCAGATTATCGCGCTCCTCGGAACGCGACGGAGCAGGGACAAATTTGCGCACGGCGACCACTTCCCGATTTTGCTGGGCGTGCCACAGATCGTATTGGAGCTGTTGCTGTAACCAGCTCTCCGGGCTGCCCCCGAAGGCCTGCGACAGCCGGATGGCCATCTCGGGAGAAATCCCCAGGCGGCCGTTGAGGAGCAGGGACAACGTGTTGCGTGACACCGCAAGCCCCTTGGCCGCCGCCGTCACCGTTAGCCCGAGGGGTTCAAGACACTGACGCCGGATGAACGCGCCAGGATGGGGCGGGTCGTGCATGAGCATGGCGATCTCCTTACTAGTGGTAGTCCAGGTAGTCGACGTCAACGGCATGACCGGATTCGAACCGGAAGATCACGCGCCAGTTGGCACGCACGGCCACGGCCCAAAACCCGGTATACTTGCCCTTCAGCCGGTGTAACCGCAAACCGGGCAGGTCCAAGTCGGTCGGAGCAGCGGCCGCGTTCAATCGCGCCAGGATGTCGCGCACGGTCTCGCGGTGCGCGGGATGAATGCGCCGCGCGTCCCCGCGTTCCATAAACCGTCTGAGCGTCCGACTTCGAAAGCTCTGTATCATAGAAAGTCGTAATATGCCCTATGTCGCTTGTCAATATGCTCCAGAGGGGAATTATATACTTGAGACACTCATTCAAAATAATATTGTTCCCTTTTATTCATTCCGTTCCGACTTGTTTTCGAGTAACTCCGTACTGCTTCCCCGGAAGTCGATATCCGGCAAAATCGTCTGCGGCTTAAAGGTGACACGGTAGTGATAGGCGCTCACCTCAGCCGTTTCCAACTGTTCCGCGAAATAGGTCACATTGTCGGATAGCCCCAGGAAGTGCTTCTTGTAGGCATTCTGGGTGACTTGACACACCACTTCCAGTTGACGGCGTTGGTCATCAATAGAACAGCGCCCCTCTATGGTCAGCATGTACGTGTCGGTAATGCCATTGTAAAAAATGATGCGGCGGTTGATCTCAAAATTGTCCGCGGCTTTCGATAAGTTCCTGGACGCCACATCGGCATCGTCCATGCAGCTAGCAAACGCTGCCAGCGTGAAACATACCGCCACAAACGTCAAAACTTTATTCATTGGATTAGCTCCTTTCTTTAGGTGTCTTAAGTATGTCGTTCCCTAAAAATTGCGCCGCGTTCCCCGCTTCGGCGAGCGATTCTAGAGCCTCTTCGACCGGACACCTGCCGGGGAAGGACGCCTAGTTTCGTGGTGCGATATATCCTGCGTCATGGACGCTGCCCCTTCCTAGCGGACTTGCGCGGGGCGCAAGAGGAGGATGTCTATATGGGTCCACCCTTGCCTCACGGTCTCTCCAGAGGCTGCTCCGCAGCGAGCTGTTCAAGAGCAGGAATCAGTAAGCGCTTGGCCAGTTTCTGCATGGATTCGTCCCGCTGTTCCGCCAGTTCCCGCAAGAGCGTCAGTTGGTAGGCGTTCAGCCGCAGATTGAAGGTGGTCCGTGGTACGGCCTTCTTATCCAATGCCTCCCAGGGTCGCTCCCCCCTCGGGTCATCCCCTTCTGCTCTCGTAATGAAGGTCTCAGGGTCCGCATGAGCCCCCGGTCGCCTGGTTGTCTGTCCCTTGACCCGGTCCCGTAGACTAGCCATCTCCAAACACCTCCCGATACAAAGCATGCAGTTCCGTTTCGGCGGCTGGATCGTGGTTCTGGAATTCCAAGACGCACAGTCCGTTGCGGGCCGCTTTCCGAAAGATGATCCGGTCTCGAATTACGACATCAAGCAGATGCAAATCGCGGTATTCGGCAATCAGCTCTTTCGCCTCCTCTGCTTCTTTCACCCGCGGGTGCGTGGAGGCGCGGTTGATGACCACAGCCGCGACCAGTTCGGTATTGAAGGCCTGGGCCTGGGCGACGAGTTCCGCGAGGGTTTCCAAAGTCGCGGCATCAAACAGGGACGGCTGGATCGGGAAGAGGGCGAGTTCCGCAATGGTCATCGCCGCGCGGAGTTCCACCGAGTCCTGGCCGCCGGCGTCGATCACGACATCCTCATAGCGGGTGGCCAGATCCCGGATATCGGCTGCCAACCCCGTCCCTCTTTTTTGCAGGCAGGGCACGGGGGTATCCCGGCGTTCTTCCTGCCGAATACTGGCCCATAGATTCGCGCTGGCCTGCTTGTCGGCGTCGATTAACAGGACATCATGGCCAACACGGTTGCGCATGGCGGCCAGATTCACGGCCAGCGTGGTTTTCCCGACCCCGCCTTTTTCGCCACCTATCAAAATGATCATAGCAGTCCTCTGATATTCTCCTAGGTTAATCCTAGGTCCATATTAGGTCCATACTAGGTCCATAAAACAGCACGGTCAAGGGCAAATGGCGAAGCGGCAGAATCGGGCGTGGCCTCTGGAAGGGCAGACTCATTTCTTTAATGACCTGCTAACGGAAGCCGATTATGTCCATATCCACGTGGCCGACAAGGCAGACCCGCACTTCCACCGTCCAAGCTGGGAGAAGGCGTGTCCGTCCCGCCGGCATGGCATGCCGGCGGGCAAAGAAGAATCTAGCGCTCATTGTGGTGGGAGACGGAGGCGGTGGCGGAGAAGCGTAGATTTCCCATATACTTCACTTCACCCGGTCGAGATCAGCCCGTGTGGGGCGAATTTGGAGGCGGTTTTTTCCCAGAATAGGTCGAAAATGGGGATTTGGCCGAATTTGGCCCATATTTGCGACTTTCAGGACTCTCGGGGAGGTGAGTCCAAAACTATGCGCGTGGCCGAGATCGGACGGGCTACCCGGTAAAACGGAGACCGGATTCTCGGAAACCACAAGCCGGAGTGTTTGAAGTGATCCTATCTCCGGTATAGTGGCTCAGAAAAAGAAAGGGCCACGTTTTTGGCGAACGTGGCCCTCAAAACCAAAACGACGAGCCGGCAGTTCGTCTAGGGCCAGCCTACCGAACTTCCCCCCGAGTCAAGTTGCCGCGCACGTCGGTACTGTCCTAATTTGAACTGTAAGCCCCTGTTGCTGTTGAGGGAAAAACCTCAAATTAGGACAGTACCCGCACGTCCTCACCCGAGGGGGTGTAAAGATGGAAAGCGGCCCGGCATAGCGCGGCCCGGAAAGGTTGAAAAATAGTGGCCCGTTTCTGTAGGATGTTCGTAGGACAAGGTTTTATGTTTTTCGTTTCACAAACTCAAAGAAAAGCCCCGGAAGATGGGCGTCTTCCAGGGCTCAAAATAAGAAGCGCGGCGGACCTGCTTCTCTCATCTACTGAGGAACAGCCTAGCATAGACTCTTTGTGCTTTGCAACGTCGCCGCGCTCTCTGTGGAGGTGTGGCAGTGGAGCAGCTTACTCTTCCGATTGATACAGCCCCGCGCCGGGTTCGACAGCATGGATTACAAGAGTTTGGCGCTTTCCCCTACGTCAGCTTCGGCAAGCTGAAGGATGGGTCCTGGAGTCCGACCTATCGCGTCCCGGCCCCCCATGCATGGGATTTCCCAGAGCTGGAACTCAGCCGGACACCCAACAGCATCACAGCGGTCCTGTTCGATATGGACCGGGATCCGACCGACTGGCTCCCTGACCTTTGGCAAGAGCACTTGCCCCAGCCTAACTGGATCACGTGGCGCACGGAGAATATGCACGCGCATATCGCCTACACGCTGGCCAAGCCCGTCTTGACAGGTGACGGGGCCAAGCCCACCCCACAACGCTGGCTCGCCCGGATTGCCGAATACTATCAACGCAAGCTCAGGGCCGACGCGGGTTATGCCGCGCTACTCACTCACAACCCTATCGG
Organism: Candidatus Binatota bacterium; assembly: GCA_011523265.1. Lineage (GTDB taxonomy): Bacteria > Desulfobacterota > Binatia > Bin18 > Bin18 > Bin18. The sequence continues at coordinate 5,065 of WTHD01000458.1, read as the reverse complement.
CAAGGCCAGTAACGGGCGGTATCGAACCGACTGGGAGCGGAGAGAACCCTACACCCTGGCAGAGCTGTCTTCCTATATTCCCGAGGGCTGGCGCATTCCCCCGGCTCCCCAGCGCTCGACCGTGTACGGGCGGAATGATGCGCTCTTCAGGGAGGGTATGAAATGGTCTGGGCAGCCCCGGAACTGGGGCGACTGGGAGGGCCTAACCGAGCATGTGAAGGCGTGTAACCGGGCATGGTTCCCGCAAGGTTTTTTCCCGGAAGGTCCACTGCCAGAACGGGAGGTCGAGGGCATTATCAAGTCCGTTCTGAAGTATCAAAAAAAGCAACTGGCGAGCGGACAGACCCAGCGGACTTTCAGCCAGATTCAGGCCGCTAGGGGCAAGAAGAGCGGTGCTGCGCGGCGTTTCAAGACGGTAGACCGGGACTCTGAAATATGGACGGCCCATGCAGCAGGGAACACCCAAACCCAGATTGCTCGGCGCTTTAAGCTCACCCAGCAGGCTGTCTCCAAAATCCTGAGGAGGAGTCTCCCAAAAAAGTAACAAACAGTTCTACAACCGAACCAAAACAGGATGATGGGCCCCCAGCGAAGCGCGGGGGCGGGCCTTGCGAGTAAAGGGGCGTCTCAGCTATGCAGAGGAAGAGGTGAGCCTATGATTGATTGGGAAACGTGCCCGGCCGTCGAACGCGACCCGGGCACGCCGGTGCCCTGGCGGCGGAGTCTGCCTGGGCACGCCGGTGATACAGTCTTCGAGTTGGGATGGGCGACGCTCCGCAATGGGGACCTGCTGAATGCAGCCGGGGGAGTATTCGGAACTGGGAATCTGACCGAGTCTCTCGCCAAACCAGCCGCAGCGGCTCAGGCACTTTGTTCCGGCAAAGCCGGGCGGCGTAGCCGGGGTAGTGTGGGGTTTTTAGGTCACGCAATGCGTATCCTGTCTCCCCTAATCCGTACTGCCTTAGTGAACAGAGTGCTCTGCTAATCAGAGACCCTGAGATCCCACCTTTCTACAGTCGTTCTGGCGACAAGGAGCTTTTGAAAGTCGGACCATATTTCGTTTTGATTTCCCCATTCCACTTCGGCAACAAGAGGAACACTCAAGACCCGATCTATATTGTCTTCGTCTACCTGCAACCGAATCACGTCATACAACCATTCTCCCCAGCTATATTCGGGATTAGGACAGGGAGCATACCCCTCCTCCATTCCGAGTTGTATCAGCGCGTTTATCACCCGCCGTGTCCATTCGCGGGTGCTCCATCTCTCCCCTCTGTTCTCTGCGAGTACGGCTTGCATTGTGATCTCATTCAGCATGGCGTCTAAAGTGCCTCTGTCCATAAATAGCTCCTCCAGGAGAAAGAGTGTTTTATACGGAAGGAATGCGTTTATCGCTAGAAGAGGAGCCTAGCCATTCTTCTACTTCACCACAACGCGGGTCATGACTCCCGCGCGGGGCCGAAATCCCAGGTCCTTTACCCTTCGGCTAGGTGAGATCGGCTCGTATACGGCAAATGAGCGCCTCGTTTTTTAGCCACTTTCCCCAAAATAGGCCGTTAGCTGCCAGCAAGCGCCCCAGACTCCGGCCGAGCTGGCCGCGGCGCTCCTGCATCCGGGCAGGCCTCCAGGCGGAAACCCCCGTCAAACCTGGCCTAGACGCACCCCCTCGAAAAAAAGCCGACTGCTTGCAACTGACAGCACCCTACCACCCTTGTGGTGGGCGGCGGTAGCCGGATCAAACCAGCTTCGAGCTGGGCGGCGCCAGCCGGGTCCGGTCAGTCGCCCCGTATCCGTTTATTGACGGCCGTCCGCTCGGCCTCGGTCATCGCGTTCCACATCCCGCGATAGGTCCGCAACTCGTGGGCGGGAGGGCCGACGGTCTGATAGAGCGCCGCCGCGCTCGTGGCGAGAAGCGCCACGACGAGCAGCCCCAGCAGCAACCGTGGGCGCCAGCCCTCCGGCACCCACCCCGGCCCGACGAGCGGGGGCATATCCCGGTCTATGTGGGCGGGGGGCGGAGGCGCGGGCGCAGGTGGAGAGGCCGACTCCTGGCGCGGACGGGCCTCCTTCGTTTTAGTCCTCACCGGCCCAGGAAGGCCGGTGCTTCTTTCTTCAGCCGCGCCGCCCGGCGTGTCAAATTGCCGGAATAACCGCACCACCGCGGTATGACTCCATTTCGTTGCGCGGCCTGGTGGGAGGGGGACGGCTTCAGCGGCGAGGATGTCCGCAATAGCGCGGAGACTTTTCCCTTCCTCGCGGAGCGCTCGGGCGCGGTGGAAGGCAGCGTTTTGGGGCGGGGAATCCATCTGTAAAGTTTTGTAACGTTCCAGCGTTCCACAGTGAAATCAGACACTTACCATCCTTGGTACGTTTTGTAAAGTTTCGACCATTTACACCCATTTACAGGACCCCAGAGAGCAAAAGAACAGCGAACAAACGAGATCCGCTGGGGTTCTGATCCCGTCCCAAACCGGGGAGATCGAGCAAAAAATGGTCGTCCGGCTGGCTTCCGTCCTCCATTCCCCATAAACTGTCCTCTCTGAGCTGTCCTCTTCCCCTGAAATTCCGCAGCTCGGCCCCCTATTTCTGCTCCCGATCCACGGCGCGATTTAATTCCGCCGTCTTTCTTCCTTTTTGAGGCCCCATATGCTATAGTATTCTTTATTTACTAAAGGGGCAGGATACGCACTCTGTGGTACAAAAACCCGCGAACGGGTTTCTGCCATAGAGTGCCCCGGCTGCGCCGCCCACCTCAAGGTGGATATGTGAGGAGGAAGACAGATGCCCCGCCCCAAAGCCGCGTCCCCCAAAGTTCGGTCCCAGGCCGTCCGTGTCCGGCTGCGCGAGGAGGAGCGGGCGGCGTTCCAGCAGTTCGCCGCCCAAGTCGGGCAGACCCCCAGCCGGATCATTCGGCGGCTGATCCGCGAAGCCATCACCGCCGGCCCGGACTACTTTGACGATGGGCTGCGCGAACTCCACCGGATGCGGACTGAGTTGGCCGCCATCGGGCGCAACCTGAACCAGCTCGTCCGGGCGACCCACCAGGGCGGGGGCGGCGAGGGCAACGAGTTGCGGCGGATGATAAACGCCGTGGCCGTCCAGGTCGAAGCCGTCAAGGAGCTGTATCGGCGGGCGGAGTTGGCCGGCGTAGGCCGGGCCGTGGTGCCGGTCTCCGAGGATGCCCGCCGGGCCGCCTCACAGGAGGCGGCGGAATGAGATACGCCGATGACGACCGCTTCACCGACTTGGACACGGCCAAGCGCGGGAGCCGGCCCCGGCGGACGTGGACCGGCAGCCTAGGCCAACGGGCGCAGGCGTCCCGGCGCTTGCCCCAGGCCGTCTTCAAAATCAGCAGCTACAGCCGTAGCGCCGGCGCAGTCATGGGGCGCTTCGAGTACATTACCCGCGAAGGCGAGTTGGAGGCGGAAGGGCCGAACGGGGAGCGGTTGGACCAGGCCGCGCTGGCCGGCCTGGTAGACGAGTGGAGCGAGGAGGCGGCGGCGCGGCACACCCAGCGGCAGGCGATGAGCGCGGTGCTGAGTTTCCCGGCGGCCGTGGACCAGGAGAAGGCAACCGAGACCGCGCGGCAATTCTTCCGCGAGGCGTTCGCCGACAACCATGATTATGTCTTTGCCGCGCACCGCGACACGGACCACTTTCATGTTCATGTGGTGGTGCAGGCCGCCGGGCATGACGGGAAGCAATTGCGGATAGGGCGGCCCGACATCCAAGACTTGCGGCTGCTGATGGCGGAGAAGGCCGCAGAGCAGGGGATTGAACTGGACGCCTCGCCCCGGTGGGCGCGGGGCCTGGAGAAGGAGCGGCCCCCCGGTCCAAAGCTCGACGGCCTGATGCGCCGCACGCGGAGCCCGGAGCAGGTGTTTGAGGGGGCGGTGATCCTGTCCGCCCACCGCCGGACCCAGCTTGAAGCGCTCGTGGAAGAGCGCCGCGACCGCGACCCGGACGCGGCCACCGTCACCCCGCTAGAGTACACGCGGGCGGCGGAGCGCGTCGCCGCGACAATCTCCGAGCTGGAGACCGGGCCGGCGAAAGTGCGGGCCATGAAAGCGGCGGTCGGGCTGGCCCTCGATGGCTTGGCGCTCACTCGCTCGCCCCGCACCAACGAAGCGGACGCCGGCGCGGCGGCGCACGTCGCGGCCCAGGTGGACAAGGCCCTCGCCGCGCAAATCCGGGACCTCCCTGACGATACGGACCCGGCGCTTAAACGGGAGGCATGGAGCGCCCGGAACCCGCTGGCAGATCGACTAGCGGCTGCCCGCCCTGCCCCGGAGCGGCGGTGGGCCAGGGAAGCGCCGGAGCAGCAGGCCGACGGACGGGACCCGGCCAGTCAGGCGCTAGAGTATGCCCGTTCGGCGGGGGGGGTGGCCGTGCAGATAGCCACGCTGAAGAACGATCCGGACCGGGTCGCCGCGATCAAGGGCGCGGTGTCGCTCGCTCGGTTCGGCTGGGAACTGACGGAGAGAGCCAACGCGGCGGGGGCGGAGCAGGAACAGGCGCGGGGAAAGGCGCGCGAGATCATCGACAAAACCGAGCGGGCAATCCGGGAAGAGATTCAGTTGATAGAGGACCCCCAGGCGCAGCGGGAAGCCATCCAGGAGCGGGCGGCGCTCTACCATGCCGGGGTGAAGGAATACCGGGCGGCGCGCCGGGAGCAGGAGTGGCAGCGCCGGCAGGAAGCCGAGCGAGAGGAAGGGCTGGAGCGGTGAATCTTATTTTCAGAATAAGATTCGAGGCGACCGCTACCTTCCGATAAATGTTATCGGAAGGTAGCGGGAGGCGCTGAGAACACGGAATCCGGCGAGGCGGGGCAGCGCTACGCCGAGCGCCGTAACAGTTCCTCTAAGGCCCGGCCCTGGCGTTCCAGCGCCTGGCCCTGCTGGCGGAGGCCCTTGCCGAGTTCGTCAATTTCGCGATCGCGCCGCGTGCCCGCTTCGCCCATGCGCTTCAAGCCGACTAGGATCGCACACAACCCCGCCACTGATGGCGAGTTGGACCAGCGGGCGCATTTGAACAGAAACCTACGGTTTTGAATGAGGCGGTCTTT
>WTHD01000469.1 GCA_011523265.1 Candidatus Binatota bacterium | reverse complement strand
GCTCGAAGACCTCCTCAATAGTGACCAAGCCTATGGGATGGCGGAGCTTGTCCTGAGTGGCTTTTTGAGGATAGTCACCCACGCTCGAATTTTTAATCCACCCAGCCCGCTGGCCTCGGCGTTGCAATTCGTTGAGCAGGTCAGACGACCGGCGCACTGCGTCATCGTGCGTCCGGGGCCGCGGCATTGGGAGATTTTTACCCGGTTGTGCCGGACCGTAAATGCGAAAGGGAATCTCATTCCTGATACCTATCTCGCAGCGCTCGCCCTTGAGTCCGGCAGCGAGTGGATCACAACCGATCGGGACTTCAGCCGTTTCCCCCGGCTTCGGTGGCGGCATCCCCTTGACTAGCTCCCATCGGGTATGCACGCGAGCGCGCGTTGCTGATATCCGTAAATCTCGGCTAAGATAACCCGGCTTTTCAGCGGAGGAGAAATGCATGCGTATCAAAGATAAGGTCGCGCTGGTGACCGGCGGTAGTCGAGGGATAGGCCGGGCGATTTGTTTGCGTCTGGCCGAGGAGGGCGCCAAAGTCGCCATTGTCGATATTCTGGAAGACGAAGCCCGGAAAACAGCCGACGACATCCTGGCCGCGGGCGGGCAGGCGCAGGTGGTCAGGACCGATGTGACTCAGCTCGATCAGGTCCGGGCCTGTGTGAAACAGGTGACGGATAGCTGGGGACCGATTGACGTGCTGGTGAATAATGCCGGTTGGGACAAGATCGAGCCTTTTCTCCACAGTGCGCCCGAGACCTGGGAGAAGGTGATTGCGATCAATCTGCGCGGCCCGATTAATTTTTGCCATACGGTGGCGGCGCAGATGGCCGAGCGCGGTCAGGGCAAGATCATTTCGATCAGTTCGGACGCCGGCCGGGTCGGCTCGACCGGAGAGGCGGTCTATTCCGCCTGCAAGGCCGGGATTATCGGCTTTTCCAAAACGCTGGCACGTGAACTGGCGCGCGCGAAGATCAATGTCAACGTGATCTGTCCCGGTCCCACGGATACGGCGCTGCTCCAGCAGGTTTCATCAGGAGAAAAGGGGGCCAAGATTATCAGCGCCATGACCCGCGCGGTCCCGTTTCGACGGTTGGGGCAGCCCGAAGAAATTGCCAACGCCGTCGCGTTTTTTGCCTCGCCGGATGCGGATTTCGTGACCGGCCAGGTCCTGTCCGTCAGCGGTGGGCTGACTATGGCAGGCTAAGGCCGAAAGGAATACGCGCGTGCGTTTCGCAGACAAAGCGGCCCTTATCACCGGCTCTTCGCGGGGCATCGGCCGGGCGATTGCCCTGCGGCTGGCGTCCGAGGGGGCAAGGGTCGGCGTGAATTACCGCCGCAATACGGCCGAAGCGGAAAGGGTTGCCGCCGAAATCGCACAGCGGGGTTCTGAGGCGCTGTTGCTCCAGGCCGATATGAGTGACGCCGAGGCGGTCCGGGCGATGTTCCGGCAGGTGAAAGAGGTGTTCGGTCATCTGGATATCTTTATCGCCAACGCCGCAGCCACCGCCTTTCGGCCATTGCTGCGCCAGGGTGAGCACAACGTGACTCGGACCTTTGATCTGACCATCACCGGCACCCTGGTTGCCGTGCAGGAAGCGGTGCCTCTGATGGCCGGTCGCCGGGGAAAAATCGTCACCATATCCGGCATTGACTCCTTGCGTATGCTGGCCGGCCACGGCTTGCTGGGTGCGGCCAAGGCTGCCCTGGAAAACATGACGATGTATCTGGCGCACGAACTCGGCCCGCGCGGGATTGCCGTCAACGGCATTAACCCCGGCCTGATTCGGACCGACTCGGCTCAAATGTACGCGGGCGGGGCGGCTGCCTACGCGCAGTACGAACGCGATGTTATTCCCCAGACCCCGGCCGGTCGGACAGGCCGGCCGGAAGATATTGCCGCGGTGGCCGCCTTTCTCTGCTCTGAGGATGCCGATTTTATTCGTGGCCAGACCCTGCTTGTGGATGGCGGGCTGCTGTCAGCGTCTATTGCGAGCCGGGAGCATGAGTAAACGCTTTGGCTGAGACCTCCTGACAGAGAGGTCGGGTGGGCAAGGCAGCCGCTCAACCTCTGTTGCCCGACCGCTTGCTTTGGTATGTTACAAGCCTCGCCCGAGTGATACGCATGGAGTGACACAGGAGGGATGTCCGATGGCTGAACACATCAAGGTCAAAATCAAACCACTCACCGCCGAGGCCTTTGCGCCCTACGGTAAAGTCCTGGAACAGAAAAAGCTGATCTATCCCGAGGTCGAAGAGGGCAGGGTGGCCATGGAAATGCTGTCGTTCCAGTATCGGCCCAACGCCAGAATCATGGACCAGATGGCCATCCATTTTTCCTACAACCAGACCTTCATCCCTGTGCAGGGCTCTTTGATTCTGGTTGTTGCCCCACCCCCCGACAGCCGCGAGGGAGGTCCTGAGGAATATGCGTTTGATTACGACAACGTGGCAGCCTTTAATGTCGATCCCGGTCAGGCGGCCTTTATCTATAAGGGCACCTGGCACAACGCGTTGACCCTGGGCAAAGAGTGCTCGTTTATCAACGTGACCCGCAAGAACGAGGGCGAGGGCATCAGTCCCGCCGGTGAGATGGAAGGCAAGATCGAGCAGGCCCACGCCGTGCGCTCGTATGTCGAATTCGTAGACATGAAGAATCGGGACGGGCGGGTAATTGAGCTCGAAGTCTGAGGAGAGGACCGTGACGTATAAGATCATCTCTGCTGACTCCCATATGTGCGAGCCGCCGACGTTGTGGGTGGACCGCATAGAGCAACGGTTTCGTGACCAGGCCCCCAGGGTGGTCAAAAATCCTGGGGATAAAAAGGGCCACTTCTTTATGTGTGAAGACCTGCCGCCGCTCCGCATCTCCGGGGCGTTTGCTGCGGGTCAGACGTTTAATAAAGACTTTATGGAAGCCGGACCCGAGGACGCCCTGCCAGGTGGCTGGGACCCGGCGGCCCGGCTGAAAGACATGGAGTTGGACGGCATTCAGGCCGAAGTCCTGTATACGACCTGCGCCTTTGTCTTGTTCTGGCTGGAAGACGCCGCGCTGCAACAAGCCTGCTTCCGAGTCTATAACGACTGGCTGGCCGAGTTTTGCCGTTATGACCCCAAGAAATTCGCCGGCCTGGGACTGATCTCTCTGTTTGATATCGAGCAGGGCTGTGCCGAGCTTGAGCGCTGTAAAAAGATGGGCCTCAAAGGGGCCATGATCTGGGCCTCGCCGCCCGATGACCAACCCTACGGCTCGGCGGCCTATGAGCGCTTCTGGGCGACGGCCCAAGAGCTTGAGATGCCCCTGTCGCTGCACTTGGCGACCGGACGCAGTAAGGACAGCCAGCAGGACGAGTCGGATACTGCCGAACTGTATGTGCGCATGATTATTCGACCCAGTGAGATGCAGCACTCCTTTTTGCGGTTGGTCTTTACCGGGGTATTGGAGCGCTTCCCGAATCTCAAGTTTGTCTCTGCCGAGGGCGATATTGCCTGGGTGCCGCACCTATTGGAGCGGGCGGATAAATACTACCGGCGGTTTAAGGAAGGCTATGGGGTGAAGCTGTCGCTCAAACCGAGCGAGTACTTCCAGCGCCAGATGTATGCCACTTTCATCGATGACCCCATGGGACTGAAGACCTATCACCTGGCCGGCGGGGCGGACAACTTCATGTGGTCCACCGATTATCCGCATCAGGCCTCAACCTTTCCGCATACCCAGGAAACGCTGGAGCGAGCCTTTCAGGCTGTGCCGGAAGCAGATAAACAGAAGATTACGCGCGATAACGCGTCGAAGTTATACGGATTGCCAGTGGAGTAGGCATATGCAGACACAACACAACGGAAACGGCAGCAATGGCACTTCTCTTTCCTGGCCGGCAGAGGGCGGCGCGCGGGTGCCCTATCAGGTCTTTTATGACCCCGACATTTACGCCCAGGAGCAGGACAAGCTCTTTCGTGGCCCCATCTGGAACTATGTGGCACTCGAAGCCGAAGTGGCCCAGCCGGGCGATTTCAAAGCCACCTTTATCGGCGACACGCCCGTTGTGGTCACGCGCGACAAAGAGGGTGGGCTCAACGCCTTCGTGAATCGCTGCGCGCATCGTGGCGCCATGGTCTGCCGGGAGCTGAGCGGCAACCGCCCGACCCATACCTGCATCTACCACCAGTGGAGCTATGATCTCAAAGGCAATCTGACCGGGGTGCCGTTCAAGAAAGGGATTAGGGGCGTTGGCGGCTATGGCGAAGAGTTTGACCGGGCCAAACACTCGCTCCAAAAACTCCGCGTCGCCGCCTATCGCGGCTTGATCTTTGCCTCATTCCGCCAGGACGTTGAACCCCTGGAGGACTATCTCAGCCCGCCCATGCAGGAGTGGCTGGACCGTCTTTTTGATCGTCCCATCCAGGTCCTGGGTCACACCCGCCAGTGGGTGAACGCCAACTGGAAGCTGTATTTTGAAAACGTCAAGGACCCGTATCACGCCAGCCTGCTGCATATGTTCCACGCCACGTTTGGCCTGTACCGTTCGTCACAACAGGGTGGGGTCATCATGGACGCCCACTCGCGGCATGACGTGCTGCACGCCAAGCCGCAGGCCGAGGAAGACCTCTCGACGTATGAATCCGGGCTGCACAGCTATCAAAAGGGCTATCAGCTTGCCGACCCGTCCGTGCTCAAGGGGCGACCCGAGTTTGAGGGCCTCTTTATCCAGACCATCTTCCCCTGTCTGATTGTTCAGCAGATTGCCAACACGCTGGCCGTCAGGCAGGTCCTGCCCAAGGCGCCGGACCGCTTTGAGCTGATTTTCACCTATTTCGGCTACGAGGACGACGACGAGGAAATGCGTGAGATTCGGCTGAAACAGGCCAACCTGGTCGGTCCGGCCGGCCTGATTTCCATGGAAGACGGTTATGCGGCCGAGATTGTCCAGCAATCGGTGACGGGCGATCACAGCGCGACGTCCTTTGTTGAAATGGGGGGAACCGAGGTCGCCAACGAACAGAGCCTGATTACGGAAACCGCCATCCGCGGGTTTTGGGGCTATTATCGCGACACCATGGGCTTTCACGCGGGTGCGTAAGCGGGGAGGGTGAGGCCATGAGTGGCATGAGCGCTATTGAAACCCGTTTTGCGGTTGAAGACCTACTACACGCCTATGTGGCCTGTCTGGATAATGACGAACTCGAAGACTGGCCGAACTTTTTTGTCGAAGACTGCCTGTATCAGGTCATCCCCCATGAGAATGTGTCGCAGGACCTGCCCATCTCGCTGATCTATTGTGACAGCCGCGGGATGTTGCAGGACCGCGTGACCGCCTACCGCAAGGCCAATTACTATGCGCCCCATCTGTACCGCCACGTGGTCAGCGGGGTGCGGATCATCGGTGAGGACAACGGGGTGATTGAGGCCCGGGCCAACTACGTGGTGCTCCAGACCCACCTCGATCCGGTCGATTACGGTAGCACCGAGGTGTATAGCGCCGGCGAGTATCGAGACAAAGTGATCATCAACGACGGGGTTGCCAAGCTGAAAGAGAAAATCGTGGTGGTTGACACCAGTCGGATTTCGTCGCTGCTGGCGACGCCGCTATAACGGTTCTGTCGCATATGAAAAAAACGGTTCAGAAATTTCACAGCTTCGAGGAAGCGGACGAAGCCGACTACGCGTATTACCAATCCCTGTCCGGTGACGAGAAGCTCCAGATATTGCTTGAGCTCATCATGCCCGAGAACCCCAATGAGGCAGTTATCGAGCGATCTGCGCGAGTTCATCCGCTTGCTGAACACGAAGAATGTTAAGTATGTGGTCGTGGGTGCCTGGGCGCTCGCCTTCCACGGGCGGCCTCGTTATACCGGAGACTTGGACATTTTTGTTTCGTGCGACCCGGACAACGCGGCAAAGTTGACGGACGTACTCGACGAGTTCGGATTCGGTGGTGTTGGCATAAGGCGTGAGGACTTTTTGCAAGAAGACGTGGTGATTCAGCTCGGTATAGTGCCGAATCGGATCGATCTGCTCACCGGGATCAGTGGGGTGACGTTCGAGGAAGCGTGGGCCGGACGAGAGGTTGGACATCTCTCGGGGGTCGAAACCAATATCATAGGCCGGGAACATTTAATCAAAAACAAGCGGGCGACAAACCGTGAAAAAGATCGTGGGGATGTCGAACTGCTAGAAAAGACCAGGTCCTGAAGGGGCGCGCTGAGGCTATTCAAACCCCTGCGTCTCTTCGTCGGCAGTCCGGGGAGCATAGCGCACGGCACGCTTTCCGGCTCCCCAAACGATGGCCAGTGAAAGCACGCTCCACAGCCCGGCCCAGATAAAAGCCGGCACTGCGGTCAGTTCCGCCAAAATGACCGCGTCTGTGCGTGCACCGACAAACAAGAAATCCGTCAGGTCATATACGGCGTACAGCGAACTCGTGACCGCCAGGATGTCCACGATGTAGTGCGTGCCCGGAAAGGGCCGTCGCGAGAGCAGGGCAAAGACCAGGGCCGTCCCGCAGCCAAACACCAGCCCAAAGCCATTACGCACAAAAACGAGCGTCACCAGCCCGAAGAAGACGGCCAGTCCAAAAAAGATCGCTGAAGCCCATTCGTCCCGGGTTGAGAGCAGGAGCAGCAGGCCGCCAAAAAGTGCGCTGCCGATATAGCCGGCAGCGGCAATGAACAGCGGGTTGCCACCGACGTGCTGGACATAGCCCGACTGCCACGGTGTCACCACCATGGAGATCACCTGTCCGCCGGTGAGAACCGTGGTGAAGGCATGACCTGCTTCGTGGATAAAGACCACGAAAATTTTAATCGGATAGAGAAACGGCGTATGCCAGAAGAGGAGCGACACAAAACCGATGGTGAGGAAAACCAGCAGTTGGCGGAGGTTCAGTGGTCGGCGGTGTTGACTGTCCGGCATCGAAATGTCGTTCCCCAGCGGTTCTCAGAGAGAACCCCTCTGATATAGCCCGAGGAAAGAGGTGCCGCTAGGGATGGAGACGCTCCTCTCTCTGCTCCGTGACGAGATCGACTTTGCGGTCTGACACGGATATATCAGGAAAATCTCGGGGACGGCAGAAAGGGCCGGCATGGACTACGGAATTATTTTACCCCACTTCAGCGCCTTCGCGCATGAAAACCCGGCTGAGCGGATTTTGACCGCGGCCACAACTGCGGAAGCGCTGGGCTATCGGACGCTGTGGGTGGCCGACCACGTTGTCTTCCCGTCCAAGATCGAGGGGAGTTATGCCTTTAATCCGGAAGATCCCTTTCTTGATCCGCTCACCGTCCTGGCAGCCCTGGCGTATAAGACGACAACCGTCAAACTCGGTACCGCGGTCCTGATTCTGCCCTACCGGCACCCCTTGGCCGCGGCCAAGGCGCTTGCCACCATCGATGTCTTGTCCGGTGGGCGGACGGTTGTCGGCGTGGGGGCCGGCTGGCTGGAGCAGGAATTCACCGCCCTGGGCACATCGATCACAGAGCGGGGAGCCCGCACGAACGAGACCATGGACATCTTCAAGGCGGTCTGGACGCAGGAAACGCCGGCGTTCGCCGGAAAGCATTTTCAGTTCGCGGATATTAAATTTATTCCCAAACCGGTTCAGCAGCCGCATCCGCCCATTCTTGTCGGGGGGATGACCAAGGGCGCCCTGCGTCGCATAGCGCGGCGCGGCGATGGCTGGATCGCCATGGGCAAGGGACCGGATGACATCCAAGAGCCCCTGGAAACCCTGCGGGAATTGACCTCTCAGGCGGGTCGCGACCCGGACGATTTGCAGATTTGCATGCTGCCGCTCGGAGCGCCGAGCGTGGATCAGTTGATCCGGGACATTCCGCGCTACGCCGACCTGGGGGTGGACCATGTCTATCTGTCGTTCCGGGCCTGGACGAATGAGTTTGCCGAACTCATGCGCCTCATGGAACACTTCGCGAAGGAAATGAAGCTGGCCTAGTCCGGAGAAGGAGACCCGATGAGTGACAAGAAGTGGCCGATTGAACATCCTGACCGCATTCAACTCTATTCACTGGCCACCCCGAACGGCCAGAAGGCAGGTATCGCCCTGGAAGAATTGGGGCTGCCGTATGAAGCCCACAAGGTAAATATCCTGGAGAACGAGCAGTTCAGCGAGGAGTTCATCGCGGTGTGTCCCAACTCGAAAATCCCCGCCATGGTCGACCCTGACGGTCCGGGCGGGAAACCGCTGTCCATCTTTGAGTCCGGGGCCATGCTGTTATACCTGGCGGAGAAGACGGGCAGGCTGCTGCCGGCTGACCCCCACCGACGTAACGAGTGCATCCAGTGGCTGTTTTTTCAGATGGCCGGGGTCGGTCCCATGTTCGGGCAGTTCGGCCACTTCTATAAGTTTGCCAAAGAGCGTATTCCCTATCCGACCGAGCGCTATACCAATGAAGCCCGGCGGCTCCTGGGCGTGCTGGAAAAACGTTTGGACGGCCGGGACTATGTGATGGACGATGAATATACGATCGCCGACATCGCGACCTTTCCCTGGGTCGGCTGTCTCGACTGGGGCTATGGGGCGCGCGAAGATTTGAAGCTGGACGCGGATTTTCCCAATGTGATTGCCTGGTACGCGCGCTGCACCGAGAAGCCGGCTTCGGTACGCGGCGCCAAGGTGTGCGGCTTTTCGGACGATTAGACTGATGGAAACAGACAGCGGACCCGACCTGGTGGTCGATATTTTTATTGACGGGCGGCTGGTAAACCCGGGTGAGATACCGGCTACTGTTGTGAGGAAGATTGAAACGTCGGCTCTCGCTTCGGCGTCCGGCAGGCTGACGGCCGAAGGCGTTGTGTACGAGTGGTCCACGCGGCCCTGCGTGTACCCGTAGAGGCCCGGCGGTAAGGGAGAATCATGCGAAAAAATCTACGACCCAAAGACCTGGGAGACTTCCTGGATCAACCCAAATGCGCAACCCTGGCGACCCATTTCAAGGACGGGACGGTCCTGATGTCACCCGTCTGGCACGAGTGGAAAGACGGCGGCTTTACGGTTGCGGTGGCGAGCGAGGATATTAAGGCCCGTCACGTTCGGCGTGATGCCAGAGTGAGTATCAGCGTAGCCGAAGATAGCCCTCCCTACCGGGGGATTGAGGTGCGCGGAGAGGCCAGCATCGAGCGGACGGACGCGTTTGAGACCACCCAGCGGATCGCCACGCGCTATCTGGGAGCCAAGCGGGGACCGGCCTATGTTGAGCCCTTCCGCGAGGCCGACCTGGTGCTGGTTCGGGTTAAACCGGGTGTGCTGCGGGTCTGGGATTTTGCTGACGAGACGGAGATAAGCTGAAGTATCGGATGAGCGCGGCCGCCTCCGACACTCCCGTGCTTGCCTTACTTTGCCGCTGACGCGCTGGCCGCCGGGTGACTGCTTAGGGCGCTCCGGTCCGTGCCATTCCTGGCATCCAATAAGGATTGTCTGTGCAGGGCCGCCGGATGCGGCGTGCTGAGCCGTGGCCCTTTGCCGTACAGCTTATCGCGCAACGTGCCTTCCCGATATTCCTTTTGCATGCGACCGCGCTTTTGCAGCACGGGCACCACCCCGTCAACAAACTCCTCGAATGAACCCGGCGTGGTGGCATAGGCCAGGTTAAACCCGTCCACACCCGCGTCGATCCAGTCCTCGAACTGGTCGGCAATGCCCTCCGGAGTGCCGACCAGAACCGGCCCGGCCCCGCCAATGCCGACATAGCGGGCGAGGTCTCGCAACGTCCATTTGCGATTTGGATCACCCTCGGTAAAGCTGTGAACGAGGGTGCGAATGGCATTCGTCTCGATATACTCAAGCGGCTGATCCGGTTCAAATTGCCCAAAGTCGATGCCACTCCAGCCGCTTAACAAGGCCAGCCCGCCGTCATAGCTGCACTGCTCAAAGTACTCTTCATAGCGCCGTTTGGCTGCGGCCTCGGTCTCACCGGTAATCACCTTCATATAGGCAAAACACAGGATGTCTTCCGGGTTCCTGCCGTTCTTGCGAGCGATCTTGCGGATATCCTTAATATACTGGCCATCGACCTCAGGCGTTGAGCCAAGGACAAAAACCGCTTCCGCATGCTGAGCCGCAAAGGCACGACCCCGATCTGAGGCACCGGCCTGAAACAAGACGGGCGTCCGTTGCGGGGAGGGTTCGGCCAGGTGGCAGCCTTCAACCTTATAGTATGTGCCTTCATGTCTGACATCGTGGACTTTGGTCGGGTCGGCATAAATCCCGCGCTTCACATCTTTGAGCACGGCATCATCCTCCCAGCTCTTCTCCCACAGTTTGTAACACACGTCGCAGTACTCGTCCGCGATGTCGTAGCGAGTATCATGCTCTGCTAAACCGGCCTGGCCGTAGTTACGGCCGGCGCTTTCGAGATACGATGTCACGATATTCCAGGCGATCCGACCTTTGGTGAGATGGTCCAGGGTGGAGATGAGGCGAGCAAACGTGAACGGGTGGTTTTGGATGATGGAGCTCGTAAAACCAAATCCGATATGCTCGGTGGCATAGGCCATGGCCGGGATGAGCAGCATGGGATCGTTGACCGGTATCTGGGCGGCTTCGGTCAGCGCGGCCTCCCGATTGCCGCGAAACACATCGTACACGCCGAGCACGTCGGCCAGGAAGATTGCGTCAAACTTTCCCCGCTCGACGATCTTGGCGAATTCGACCCACTGATCGAGGTCGGTGTACTCGGTCATATGGTCATCGTCGCGGACCCACAGGCCGGGTGACTGATGGACCACACAGTTCATGTGAAAGGCGTTGAAATAGATGCGTCTCTTCATGGATGCTCTCCTCTCCCCTCTTTCCTCATATGCAAGCCGGCCCTGATATTCAAGCCGGAAAGCGGGGTGGCGGATTTTCTGCCAGGCTCCCGAATGGCGGGATACAAAAGCAGAAGCGGGGGGGAAGTGTCAAGTAGAGGAATACGCCTTGCCATATGAGGCGGGCGGGCGATATGATTCATGACCAAATCTGGGCGGCATCCGTTCACAGCTTGGAAGGAAAATATATGACCAAAGTCACAGCACCGACCACCGGCGACACGGACAGTTTGGGTCGGCTCAACTACCTCGACTCCTCTCTTCAGAGTTCGCTCTACCGCAACGGCAAAGTGCTCCTCCGACGCGATGCGGACGGCAGCGACAGCGGCATGCAGGGAGTCGTCTTTGATGAGCGGCAGATGCCGGTCCACAACGCCCGCCTGCTCGATGGGCAGAATGGACAAGCGCCGCGCAGCCTTGAGACAAACGGTTTTGAACTCCTGACCCGCCCCCTTGAGCGTCCAGACCTCGACTTTTTCGATCATCAGGAAGTCATTCAGGACTACTACCGCCAATGTGCCCAGATCGTTAGCACGGCGACCGGGGCGGCCTCCGTTGCGGCCTTTGACCATAATGTCCGGTCGGCCGCGGGTAAGCAGAGCCAGCGCCGGATTCGCGGCGGGCAGCAGGTGCAGGGCCCGGCCTCTATCGCTCACGGAGACTATACCCTGCGGAGCGCCCCGGAGCGGCTGCAACAACTCGCTCAGCCGCCCAGCGGTAACGACACCCTGCGCTCGGTGCTCGGTCAGGGCCGATCGCTCATTGAGCCCGAAAAGGCGAACCAAGCCCTCGCTCCAGGTGGACGCTTCGCCATCATTAATGTCTGGCGTAATATCGCTGCGGAGCCGGTCGCAACCCATCCCCTCGCGTTATGCGACGCGCAGAGCGTGCATCCCGAAGACCTGGTGGTATTCGAGATTCACTATCAGGACCGGGTGGGTGAGAACTATTTCTCCAAGTATGCGCCGCGACACCGGTGGTATTCCTACCCGGCGATGACCCGGGATGAAGCCCTGCTGATCAAGCAGTGGGACTCGGCCGGACCGATCGCCCGTTCAGAGGGACACCAGGCCGATAGCGACGCCGCCCAATCGCCCTGCACCTTCAGCTTTCATACTGCTTATCAGGACCCGGAAACCCCTCGCAATGCACCCGAGCGGTGGAGCATCGAGGTTCGCTGTGTCGCCCTGTACGCCTAAGGGTGGAGAGGCGGGTGTGCCTATTGCGTCTGACGAAAATATGCCCGCGCCCGGTCTTCGGCCTGGGTGTGAATCAGCAGGGTCAGCAGCAGACTGCTGCCCAGGGTTGAAGCGATAAGTGCATAGGACAGGGCGGAGTAGCCAATGTGGGCCACCGCCAGCCCCCCGATAGCAGCCCCAATCGCATAGCTGGCGTAGCCGCTGCCGGATAAGACCCCGGTCAACGTTCCTCTCGCCGCTCCGCCCACATCGACGCCGACAACAAAGAGGAGGGTTGCCAGCGGCATGGTGAGCACCATAAACACGCTGGTGACAGCCACGCTCAGCCACAGGCTGTCGTCTAATAAAAAAGCGGCTATACCAGGCAGGATCGCGACGAGCGCCGTGACCGCTGCTATGGACAAACGCCTGCGGCTCCTCCCTATTTTTCCGCCTAGAAAGAGGCCACAGGTTGTGCCGAGGGCAACGATTGAAACAGGCAGGGCGAGCTCTGCGGTGCCGAGGTGATACGTCACTTGGAGAAAAGGCGGAAAGAAGGTCATAATGAGTCCGTAGGCGGTCCGGACGGTCAGGTTGGTGAATGCCAGCAGCCAGGTCACAGAAAAACGCCCGACCTGTCTGAGACGGCTGCCAAGAATGAGCAGCTGTCGCTGGGCGTTGTGCTCCGGCGTATAGCGAAACACCATTAGCGTGCATAACAGTAAAGCCCCGCCGACGGCCAGGAACGCCGCTTGCCAGCCGGCATACGCGGCAATGAGCGTGACGAACGGGACACCGAGCACACTGCTCAGTCCCGGCTGGGTCGTTACCACGGCGACCCCCAGCGCCCGTTTTTCAGAGGGCAGGAGGTCGCCGAGCAAGGCAATGCACGTGGGTGGGACCATGCCGCCGCCTACGCCGGCGAGGATGCGAAAGACCGACGCGCTGGGCAGATTCGGAGCCAGGGCCGTTCCGATTGAAGCCAGGCTGACCAGCAATGCGCCGATCAGTAAAACCGGTTTCCTGCCATAGGCGTCGGAAAACGGACCAACGACAATGGCCGTTGCGGCCCAGGCAACGGCGGCCGAGGTGACGAGTTGGGCCACGGCCGGAACGGTGGTGTGCCAGTCGTGCGACATGGCGATTAACAGCGGTCCCAACATGCTGAGCGCGGTCAGAACGGCAAAAACCGTACAGCCGATTGTGATAAGGAATAGGGGCGTGTTGACGGGGCGGGTTGGTTCTGACGAAGTTGGCATGGATACGTGTGACGAATCGCGCTATCAGTTTGCCGCGGACGGAGCAAGACGGAGAGCGTCCGGCTTGATACTGTCATCGCTTGCCTGACACAGGTAGCCTGGGAAGAGAGTCGGCATGACAAAAGAAGTCTGTATTGTCACTGGTGTTGGACAGGGAACGGGACAGGGGGTTGTCCGTCGATTTGCCGAGGGCGGCTATCGGGTCGCCATGCTGGCACGCAATATGGAACGTCTTACCCAGTTTGAGCGGGAGATTGCCGAAACCACGGCATATCCGTGTGACATCAGCAATGAAGCCGAGGTGAACGCCGCGGTTGCGGCCGTTGCCGAGCAGCTCGGACCCCCGACCGTCCTGATTCATAACGCCGTCAGTTTTGAGGCGATCTTTGGCACCTTCCTGGAGATCGACCCTGCGGCTCTTCAGCACAACTTTCAGGTCAACACCATGGGGCTGTTGTATATGGCGCGGGCGGTGACACCGTATATGCTCGAAGCCGGGCAGGGCGCGATCATGGTGACGGGCAATACGGCGTCGAGACGGGGCCGCCCGCAATTTGCCGCCTTCGCGCCCACCAAAACCGCTCAGCGGATTCTTGCCGAATCCATCGCCCGCACCCTCGGTCCGCAAGGCATCCACGTGTCTTTTCTGGTCATCGACGGTGGTATTGATATGCCGTTTGCCCGCACCTTGCTCAAGGACAAACCGGACGACTTTTTCATTAAAACGTCGGCGATTGCCGACACCATCTGGCACATCGTCCACCAGGACCGCTCGGGCTGGACCTTTGAGCTTGATATCCGGCCGTTCGGGGAGGAATGGTAAACGGCAATCCAGAGGAGAGCGGCGGTTACATCGCCAGATAGGTATTGATCGCCTTCTTTCCGTCCACGACAAGGGCAATATCAACGCTCTCGATTGCCGGTTGTGCCGTCAGCTCCAAGGTTGTTCGGATATCGTTCACGGCGTGCTCGGTGATATCGGCGATGACGTAGAGTTTGCGTTTCCCGAGATCGGCCAGGGTATGGATGATGGTCACACCGGGAAAGGGATTCATGAGCCGTTCCTGGACGACCTGGGCCGCAGCTCTATTCTCTGTATGACTCGCTCCTGCGCGCCATGTGACGGTAATTAACACATTCATATACGCCTCCCGCGTGAAAGAGTGCTTGCTTGTGGCCTGCTTGTTGTACTGTTTTTTGACAGTGCTGCAAACCGTCCCTTCTCAATGCGGAACGGACTGGAAGGCTTATCCGATATTGCGTCTGAGAGAGGCCGGAGCGGAGAATCACTCACGCCGGGTATTTTCTCAGCGCGGTGTTGTCCCCTCTCCAGGGGTGGTATGAGAATGGACAGGCGGGCCGGAGCTGGTGGCCGCAAGAGAGGGGTGTTCCTCATATGACTACACAAGCGCACAACGACCGGGACTCAGACACGAGCGGTACGGTCTGGCACGAGGCTTACCCGGAGCTCGGAACCGGGCCGATTCCGATTGAGCCGTGTGTTTCACCGGAGTATTTCGCTCTGGAGCGAGAACGCATCTATAAGCAGACTTGGCTCAATGTGGGTCGTATTGAACAGCTTCCTCGGCCGGGGGACTATTTTGTCAAAGACCTGCCCATGTGTCATACGTCGGTTGTCCTGACGCGCGGCCGGGACGGGGCCCTGCACGCGTTCCATAATATGTGTTCCCACCGGGGCAATAAGATCGTCTGGGATCAGAGAGGGTCGTGTCAGAACTTTACGTGCAGATTCCACGGCTGGAGCTATGGTCTCGACGGCGCCCTGAGATTCGTTCCAGACGAAGAGCGCTTTTGCGATCTCAAAAAAGGCCGGCTCGGTCTCACGCCGGTCCGGGTCGATGTGTGGGAAGGCTTTATTTTTATCAACCTCAACCCGACCCCCACGGAAACCCTTCAAGAACATCTCGGCGAGCTTGGAGCCGGATTGGAGGGCTATCCGTTCGCGCAGCTGACGACCTGCTATGCCTGGCATACGGAACTGAAGGCCAACTGGAAGGTGCTCAAAGACGCCTTTCACGAAGCCTATCATGTGCCCTTCCTCCATAAGCGTTCCCTGCCCGATTCGTTTACCAGCCCGGACAATCCGTATGCCCACGCTTTTGCGTTTAAGCTGTATGAACGCAACCACCGGATGTCCGTCTTTGGGAATCCTGGCCATCAGCCGAGCCCGGTCGAACTCCTGGCCCATCGCTTCGGAGCGTCGATTGTCAGACGCGACTGGGAGATGGCTGACTTACCGCCGGGGGTGAATCCGACCCGGAGTCCGTTTTGGGCCTTCGACGCCAATATGATTTTTCCCAATTTCGATGTGTTCGTTTTTGACGGCACGTACCTGACGCATCATTTCTGGCCGCTCGCGCCGGACCGAACCCTGTGGGAGGTCAAGACATATTTCCCCGACGCCCGTAACGCCGCACAGCGTTTTAGCCAGGAGTACAGCAAGGTACTGCTGCGCGAGGCATTGCTGGAGGATGCCAGTACCCTGGAAGCAACCCAATCCATGCTGGCCTCGGGCGCAAAAAAAGAATTCGTGCTCCAGGATCAGGAACTCCTGGTCCGGCACGGGCACAAAGTCATCGAGGATCTGGTCGGTTTCTACCGGGCCAGGGCCTCAATGCCGGTGGTGTGATATTGACCAAAAAGCCAGAACATGTTTTAGGTTCGGGCTTCACCATGTCGTGTCTGTCCTGACCGGGTTCCCGGTCAACGAATATGGACATCGGACCATGGAATAGGAAAACCAACCCAGGGAGGCAATGGAATGAGTGCAACACCAAACGGAACTCTGGCAAACGGCAACGGCTCGGCCAGCGGCTATAAGTGGCACAATAAATATCCCCACCTCGGGACCGGCACGGTTCCGGCGGATGTGTTCACCTCGCAAGAGCAGTTTGAACTGGAGCGCGAGCGGATTTTCAAGAAAGTCTGGCTGAACGTCGGGCGGGTGGAACGGATTCCGAATCCGGGTGACTATTTTGTCCAAGACCTGGCCGTGTGTAACACTTCGGTGATTGTTGTCCGCGGCAAAGACGGCGCGGTGCGCGCTTTTCATAATATGTGCTCGCACCGGGGGAATAAAATCGCGTGGGATCAGGGCGGAACGTGTCAGAATTTCACCTGCAAGTTCCACGGCTGGAGCTATGGCCTGGATGGGAAGTTGAAGTTTGTGCCGGACGAAGAGAGTTTTTTCGATCTCAAGAAAGAGACCTTGGGTCTGACATCGGTGGCGGTGGACGTGTGGGAAGGCTTTATCTTCGTCAATGTCGATCCCAATCCGACCGAGACTCTACAGGAGTATTTGGGCGACCTGGCAACCGGACTGGAGGGCTATCCGTTCGGCGAATTCTCAACTACCAGCACAGCGTGGACCTCGGAGGTGAACGCCAACTGGAAAGTCATCAAGGATGCCTTTCAGGAAGTGTACCATATTGCCTTTTTGCACAAACGCTCCATCCCGGACTCGTTTACCAGCAAAGACAACCCCTACGCCCACAGCCTGGATGTCACCCTGTATCCGCGACATGGCAGTATGTCGCTGTTCGGCAGCGCAGACTACAAACCGAGTCCGGTGGCCAAACTGGCGGCCCAGCATGGCGAGATTGTCATTCGTAGCGACTTTTCGATGGACGGTCTGCCGGCAGGGGTGAATCCGCTGCGGAGCGAGGCCTGGTCGCTGGACCTGAATGTCATCTTCCCGGCGTTCTTTGTTGATGTTTCTCAGGGGTCATACTTTACCCATCAGTTCATGCCTACTGGCGTGGATAAGACGCTGTGGACCTCGACCCAGTACTATACCAAGGCGACCACGCCGGGGCGGCGTTTCAGTCAGGAATACGGCAACGTGATCTTCCGCGATATCATCATGGAAGATGGTCGGACCTTTGAGGAAACCCAGTCCATGCTCTCGTCCGGGGCGAAAAAAGAGTTTTATCTGCACGACGAAGAGATTCTTATCCGTCACAGCCATCACGTTATTGACCAGATGCTCAAGGGGCAATCGGTTGACCGCGCGCTTGCCGCCAATGGAAAGGAGGCGGCTTCCCATGCCTGAGGCACGCTTACCCGAGCAATTCAAGGATTTGGAACAATGGATGGCCTGGTCGTTGGAGACCGAAGCCGAGCGGAGCGACCACCGCCAGGCCAGCGCCATGGAAGACATCACCGCCTTCTATGAGGCCATGCTGGCGCGCATGGAAGAGGTGCTGTCCTATCTGGAGCAGTTCAGCCTGGAAGAACTCCCGGACGACGCGCGGCGCCTGTTTTATCTCACTCTGTCCTTGGCGGAAGTGGCGCCCGCGGTCGAGCAGTTCGGCCAACCCAGCGTGGTGGATGGCTATGACATCAAACGCTTTGTCGCCAGCCACAGATAAGGCAGGCGGCAGCCGCGCACGTTTGCAGGTCAGGAGAGAGCTATGAAAGTCGGTGTTGATATCATTCATCAGAACCTGGGCCGACCGCAGCCCGACCATGAGGTGTATCGGGAGGAACAACGCCTAGCCGACCTGGTTGAACCCCTGGGGTTTGATTCGTTGTGGAGCGTTGAGCACCACTTCGACGATTACACCATGGTGCCTGATGTGCTCCAATACCTGACTTTTATGGCCGCCCGGACCACACGCATCCAACTTGGCAGCGCAGTCGTGGTGTTGCCGTGGCACGACCCGGTGCGCGTCGCCGAGCAAATCGCCATGCTCGATATTCAGTCCGGCGGCCGGCTGCTGCTCGGTTTTGGTCGGGGGGCCGCGCAGATTGAATACGACGGCTTTCGCGTGGCCATGGATACGTCCCGGGCGCGCTTTACCGAGGCCGCCGAGGTGGTCACCAAAGCCCTGATGAACGAACGCTTCTCGCATACCGGCGAGTTCTATCAGATTCCTGAAATGAGTATCCGCCCGCAGCCCTGCACCGACTTTACGGGCCGGATGTATGGAGCGGCCATCAGCCCCGAGTCGGCCGAGATCATGGCCAGGCTTGGGTTCGGGGTGTTGGTGATTCCGCAGCGCGACTGGGACACCACCGCCGAAGAGCTGGAACGCTATAATGCCATTTGTCGGAACCTGGGCAAGGAGCCGGTCAAGCCTATTGTCGGCTGCTTTGTCTATGTTGACGATACCGAGGCCAAGGCCATGGATGGCGCCCGGAAATATATGGGTGCCTATTGGCAGTCGGCGGATGCGCACTATCGTTTTTCGCATGGCGCGCACGCCGGCGTGAAGGGCTACGAATACTACGATAAAATGGGCCAAGCCAGCAAAAAGATGGGGCCGCAGGCGGTCAACGATTATTTCATCAGTTTTCAGTGTGTGGGCACGCCCGAGATGTGTTTGGAGCAGATCGAGTTCATCAAGCACAAGGTCGATACCGAACACTTCATCGGTATTTTCAAATATGGCGGGATGCCCATACAGCGGGCGGAAGAGAATCTGCGTCGTTTTGCCGCAGACGTGATGCCGGGCTTGCACCGGGAAGACTTTCGCGTCCACGCCGAGCCCGCCGTAGCCGTAGCCGATTAAGGCCGAGCGGTTTTCCCCCGATTCGAGGAGGGCAACCTCTGCTCCTCTTGTGTTGTGACGAGAGGGGACGAACCGATAAAGGGAGGGTGCAGTGAAGGACAGGCAGCCGATCGGCACCGGAGAGAATGCGGCTCCTGACCAGAGCAACGATCGCTGGAATGACAAGTATCCGCATCTCGGGACTGACCCGATTCCTATCGAGCCCTACATCTCTCGTGAGTATTTTGCCTTAGAGCGGGAACGTGTCTTTCGGAATGTCTGGCTGAACGTTGGCCGGATTGAACACATTCCGAATCCCGGCGATTATGTCGTCGTCGCGTTGCCGGTATGCCGGACCTCGGTCGTGGTCGTTCGCGGGAAGGACGGTCAGCTCCATGCCTTTCACAATATGTGTTCTCACCGGGGGAATAAGGTCGTCTGGGATCAGGGCGGCTCATGTCGGAACTTTACATGTAAATTCCACGGCTGGAGCTATGGCCTGGATGGCAGACTGACATTCATCCCTGACGAGCAAGGTTTCTCTGGATTGCAAAAAGACCGGCTCGGCCTGACTCCCGTGGCCGTAGACACCTGGGCTGGCTTCATCTTCATTCATCTTGATCCGAACCCGACCGAAACGCTGCGTGCCTATCTGGCGGAGGTTGTGCCTGGGCTGGAGGGTTATCCATTCTCCGAGCTTTCGGCGACGCGCTTCCGCTGGCGCGCGGAGATCAAAGCCAACTGGAAAGTCGCCCAGGATGCCTTTCAAGAGGGCTATCATCTCCCGGTGCGCCATAAGGCATCGGCGGCAGACGCCTTTACGAGCGGGACCAACCCGTATTGCCATTTCCTGAGTCTGGACCTCTATGAGCGACATCGCCGCACCTCGTCGTACGGCAACCTGAACTATCAACCGACTCCGGTCGCAGGTAAGGCCTATCAGTTCGGGAGTTCGGTGGTGGTTGATCGCGATATTGCTCTGGATAATCTGCCAGCCGGAGTCAACCCTACCCGACGGTCGGACTGGTCCATTGATACTTTTTGGATCTTCCCGAATTTCTCCATTTTTCCGAGCAATGGGACGTATCTGACCCACCACTTCTGGCCGATTACCGAAGAGCGGACGATATGGGAAACGCATACCTATTTCCCCAAGGCGGAAAACGCGGGTCAGAAATTCAGTCAGGAGTACAGCAAGGTATTGCTCCGCGACATCCTGATGGAAGACGGTACAACACTGGAACATATACAGGACGTGTTGGCCTCGGGCGCAAAAACCCATATGCCGTTGCAGCATCAGGAAATCTGCGTCCGCCACGCCTATAACGTGGTAGAGGATTATGTTGGGTTCTATGCCGGACGGTAACGGAGCAGAACGATGACGGAGAGCGGCTTGCCCGCAGCGTTCCGCACGCTTCAGCCTTTTCTCGGCTGGGCGCTCGCCACCGAGGCCGAGCGTACGCAGAAACGTCAGACGAGCGAGATGGCGGATATTCAAGCCTTTTACACCGCCATGCTGTCGCACCTGGAGGAAATTCTTGTGTACCTCAACCAATTCCCTCTGGAGCGCATGCCGCCTCATGCGCAGCAACTCATGGATATGACCCTCTCGCTCGCCGAGATTGCGCCGGCGGTTGAGCTGTTTGGTCAGCCGCGAGAAGATGATACATTTGATCCGTTTCGATTTGTTCCACAACATCAATAAAGGAGGTCGGTATGATTCGCCCCGAACGGATTGCCCATGTTGTGATTAAGGTGCGCGACCTTGAACGCTCAAAGAAGTTCTATACCGAAGTGCTGGGGATGCAGGTCATGAAAGACACGCCTGAGATTAGAGGGGTCTTTCTGGCCAATCATACCCGCGACCACCACGAGATTGCCCTGTTTCAGATCGGCCCGGATGCTGAGCCGCCCCGCCCCGACCAGACCGGACTCGCCCATATTGCCTTTCGGTTGCGGAGCGAAGAGGAGCTCAAAGCCGCCTATGAAGAACTCAAGGCGAAGGACGTGCCGGTGAACTTCACCGTAAACCACGGGATAACCAAGAGCGTCTACTTCCTCGACCCGGACGGCAACGAGCTCGAAGTCTACTGCGACAACTCCATAGAAGAATATGCGGGGATGCCCAACGCCTATCTGGGGACGGACAAGCTGGAATTCGCTCAGAACGAGCGCGGCCTGGCAGACATCATCGCTTCGCTGCGGCAGTGATGAGGGAAGTGGTCTTTTCGTTTCCCTCTCCTGCTAGGGAGAGGGCTGGGGTGGGGTCGCGTAGAACGAATTTTCCTGAGATTTCCTCACCATAGCTTGGAGCACGCATGGGCATTCGGACCGGCGCAGAATACCGAGAGAGTTTGCGGGATGGGCGGAGCATTTATGTCAATGGCGAGCGGGTCAAAGATGTAACGACCTACTCTCCGTTCCAAGGCGTGGTGGATACCATTGCCTCGCTGTACGACCTCCAACACGAGCCTGCGCACCAGCCCCCGCTGACCTACCCGTCACCCAAGGATGGCCAACCGGTCGGGCTCTCCTTTCTGATGGCGGACAATGTTGAAGATGTCGAGCGTCGCGTCCGCGCCGAGGAATTTCGGGCTGAGGTGACCTGTGGCCTGATGGGCCGCATGCCGGACTTCATGAACGCTCTGGTGACCGATGCGGCGATTGCCGCGCCGTTTATCGGTCAGCGTGAGCCCCGCCTTGGTGAGAATACCCTTCGCTATTACGAAGCCTGTCGGGATCAGGACTGGTGCCTGACCCATACTCTGGTTGATCCCCAGATCGACCGCTCAAAAGGGCCGGCGGAACAACGCGACCCGGAGGCGGCTCTACATGTGGTGCGCGAGACGGACAACGGCATCGTGGTCAGTGGCGCCCGGATGCTTTCCACGCTCGCCCCTTTTTCCAACGAACTCTGGGTGGGACCGTTCTATCCGCGTAAGCCGGGAGAAGAAGCCTATACCCTCTGCTTTGCTGTTCCCATGGATACTCCGGGCCTCAAGTTTATCTGTCGCGAGGCCTACAACACGGGCAGGAGTCGGTTTGACCGCCCGTTGTCGTATCGGTTTGATGAAGAAGACGCCCTTGCGATTTTTGATACGGTCGAGGTGCCCTGGGAGCGGGTGTTCATCAACGGTGATATCGAGGCCTCCAACTACATCCTTGGCCGGGCGCCCGGCTACGCCCTGCTCCAGGCGGTTATTCGCGGCACCGTCAAGCTCCGTTTTATGGCCGGGCTGGCCTGTAGCGTGGCCGAGGCAATTGGCCGGACCAAGGCGCAGCACGTCCAAGCCCAACTCGGTGAGTTGGTGGCCCATGTTGAAATCGCGAATGGCCTGCTGCGGGCGGCGGCCCACAATGTTGTCACCAATCATAAAGAAGGCGGCTCGCTCCGTTCGCTCGCGGCCTCGCTGTGGGTGTTTATTCCCCAGGCGCAGATGCGGGCGGCTGAAGTGATTCGGCAGGTCAGCGGCAGTGGGCTGATCATGACTCCCACGGAAGGGGATTTGCAAAACCCGGAGATTGCGCCCTATCTCGAACGCTATCTCCAGGGTAAAAACCTGCCGGCGCGAAATCGCGTGCAACTCTTCAAGTTGGCCTGGGACATGTTGGGCGAGCAGTTTGGCAGCCGGCAGTTGCAGTACGAATGGTTCTACGCGGGTGATCCTACGTTTACTCGCTCGCGTTTTTATCACTCACCCGCGGTGAAAGAGTATAAGGCGATGGTGGAGCGAATCCTGGACGAGGGGAAGAGTGGCGGCTAAGGGTGACTGTGATCCCCATCCTCAGATATCCTGTTCAAGGATTTGGCCGTTCTCCCTCAGCCAGCTCCGCGCCTTTTCCATCCTTGGCGTGTGCGTCCGAACGATATTCCAGAATCGGGGGGTATGATTGGCTTCGAGCAGGTGGGCGAGTTCATGCACGATGACGTAATCAATCACGAACATGGGCGCTTTCATCAGCCGCCAGTTCAGGTTCACGTTGTTCTTGACAGTGCATGAACCCCAGCGGAAACGACTATCCACAATCTTCGCGCCGGCAAACTCCACTCCGAGTAGAGCCGCAATGGATTTTACCTTTGGAAGAATCCTCTCTTTCGCGCGGTTGACGTACCAGTTGCGCAGTACACTTTGTCGTTCGCCCGCCAGGGAAGCCGGGATGAAGAAACGCTGCCCGAAGCGTATCTCCGTCGAGTCGGTCAGGATGACTTCGACTCGGTACTCGCGGCCAAGGTATAGTGCGGATTCACCGTTCACCAACTCCTTGCCGGGCGGATGAGGTCGCTTTTCGTACTTCTGGGCATGCGTTGTCTTTTCATAAATCCACTGACGTTTCGACTCGACAACTTCCCGGATCGTCTCTTCGGATGTAGATTCGGGGGCATGAACGACGACGTTACGGTCCCGCTCAACGGTGATCGTCAGCTTCTTACGTTTCGGTGAGCGTTTGATTGTGTAGGCCGTATCCATGCTTATTCTGCGTAGAGAATAATGTCATTATTCTTTTCCGCGATCTCCATGACGCGGCTGATTATTGTGTTGTACCTTTTCGCAAGATTTGGCAGCCTCACAAACGACGGCTGGAGAAGCGTCTTCTGAACCTCGGCCTTCAATTTGTTGCGCGCGGGAATGCTTTCCCAAAATCCGACCAGCTTCAACTCTCGCTCGACCACCAGTGAGACACTCTGCGTCAGCGCGACCAAATGGCTGATTTTATCGTCCTCGCTCAATCCGTAACGCGGACTCGTTTCCGCCACCTTCAGTTCGTCAGCGTCCTTGACCATGTCCATACCGAAAAGCTCGCGTTGCAACATACGGAAGAACGGCATTTGCTTTTTGCGATGCAGACCGTAGGTCGGCTCCTTGTTCGCGTTGACGATACGCTGGCGCAGTTTCTCCAGTTCTTCGTAAATCCTTTTCCAGTTATCCCGGAACTCTTGAAATATCCGTGCGAGTGCTTCCGCGAAGGACGCTTGTAAGTCGGGGTCGTCGCCCAACTCAATATCGAGGTGGTGGCGGATAGCGTGCTCTACCTCTGCCGCCTTCGTTTTTGCACGGCTGCGCTGATCGACATTCTTTTGGAATTCCTCGTCCAGAATGGAAATCGGCTTGACCTTCTGGTCAATGCCCTTCGACTCCAGGTATGTGTCCGTGATTGCACGCAGCTTCGGCGGGATGCCTTTCATGCTGAAGCGCTGATCCCGGAAGTGCTTGCCGGCGAGGATGTTGATTTCATACAGGGCGTTGTAATCATCCATAAACGCCAACGCCTGCCGCGCTGGGAAGACGAGGTTCAGGCATTTGGTGAACTTCCTGAACGCCTGCATGTAGTCAAAACGCAGGTCCTCGTCATAAAACACATCATAGAAGGCGTCGTGGTCCGTCAGGTCCGTCAGGCCATGCTGTTCAAGCAGGGCCATAATCGCGGCATGGCTGTCCTTGAGATTGCTCAATTCCTCTTCGGGAAAGCTGAGGGTGTCAATAACTTCCTTTTGTTCCCGCTCGTCATACGCGTCGATGGCTTTCCTGAGATGATGCCCAATACCGACGTAATCGACCACGAAGCCTTTGTCTTTCGTGTCTCCTTCAACCCGGTTCACCCGAGCAATGGCCTGTAACAGGTTGTGGTCGGTGATGACCCTGTCCAAATACATGACCTGCTCCACGGGAGCATCGAAACCCGTGATGAGCATATTGTTGACAACCAGGATGCCCATGTCCCCGCTCACCCCTTCATCTTCACCCCCGAACGCCATCTTGAAGCTCTTGATACTGCGTTTGTGCCTGGTCTGGTCAGTGTATGCCTTCAAGTACGGCAGGTCGTTGTGTCTATCGGAGATCACGACATCGGTTTGCAGTTGTTTGAGCTGTTCCAGGTCGAGGCCGTTCGGATTTGATTTTTCCAACTCGGCAACGGCTGCACCCAAGGCAGTGTCGAGGTGTTTCTTGTAGCGTACCGCGGCTTCCCGTGAGGTAGCCACCACCTGGGCCTTGTAGCCGTTCGGAAAGACATGGGTCAGGTAGTGCCTGACCATATCCTTAGCCTTGGCTTCAATCGTTGGTTCTGCTTCCAGGTAGGCGTCTCGGGAGCCGTAACCAAGGATTTCAAGTCTTTGCGGAAGGTTATATTCGCTGAACATATCTGCAAACGCTACATCCATGCCTTCCTGGTCGGGTATTTCCGCGTTATGAGTGCGGCCCTCGTAGACGATCTCCAGGGTGACACCATCGTCAATGGACTCCCGCATGGTGTATTTATCGATGTAGTCACCGAAAACACGCTCGGTCTTGTCAATCGGCGTGCCGGTATAGCCGATCTTGGCCGCGTTCGGGATGCCTCTATCGAGATTTGCCCCGAGCAGTTTGTATTGGGAGCGATGGGCCTCGTCGGTCATGACCAGGATGTTGGGGCTGTCGTTTAGCTGTGGAAAGGTCTCGGTCAGGTCTTTTTCCCGGAACTTGTGGATCATGGCCATGACCAAGTCCGAGGTGTCGGCCCGGAGCAGTTCCTTGAGTTCGCTGATGCGGTTGGCCGTCTTCACCGTGAAGCCGACGCTTTGGCTGGTTTCGCTCAACTGGTCTTCAAGTTGCGTCCGGTCGGTGACGAAGACCACTTTCCAGTGCGCCAATTGCGCGTGGCGGTACATTTCACGCACCATGAACATCATAGTCAACGATTTGCCCGAGCCCTGGGTGTGCCAGATGATGCCGCTCCGTTCGCGCGGATTCCTGCCCTCCAGCAGTCCCTTGACGGCCAGCTTGACCGCCCGAAACTGCTGATAGCGTCCCACAATCTTGATGGTCTGGCCTTTGTCATTGGTCGAAAACAAGGTGAAGGTGCGGATGAGGTCAAGCAGGTTGCTCTTATCCATCATCCCTGCGACTAGGCGTTGCTGGTCATTCGGGCTGCCGGTGCCATGTTCAAGATCGTTGAGCGTGCGCGGGTAGGGGTCGGTCCAGCGGTAAAAATGCTTTTCGCTGTGCGTGGTGATCGTCCCGAACTTGGCTTCCTGCCGGCAGGTAGCGACTACGAACTGATTGAAATAAAAGAGTGGGGGGCTGCCTTCGCCTGTGACGCCGCGCCGCTCGCTGTAGCGCCGCATCTGGTCGATGGCCTCGGGGATGGCGTCTTTGACCTTGGGCGACTTGCATTCAACCACAACCACGGGCAGGCCGTTCAGGAACAACACAATGTCCGGGATGATGTGGTGTTCGGTGCCCAGGATGCGGACCTTGAATTGGCAAACGGCAATAAAGCGGTTGTTGTCGCGGTTCTTGAAGTCGATAAAGCGCACGGTCGGGCTCTTCCCGCCCGTCTGTCGGTTCTCGCTGACGCTGGTGTTCTCCAGAAGCAGGGAAAGGACGTGCTTGTTGTTCTCGATCAATCCCGTGCCGGGGAAGCTGGCGGTGAGTTGCTTGACGACTTCTTCGACCTGATCGTCTTCCAGCCACGGATTGATGACTCTAAGCCGTTCTTGCAACACCGGCAGCATGACGACTTCGGTAAAACTCTCCCGAAGCGTATCACAGGGCTTTTGCTGCTTGTTGGTC
>WTHD01000143.1 GCA_011523265.1 Candidatus Binatota bacterium | reverse complement strand
AGAAGAATTAATCGACGCGCTCGCCGAGCTCCACGCCGTGCACTGGCAAGGCACGGACCTCGAGGGCATTGGTAGGCCGCAGGGCTATCTTGAACGCCAACTGGGGCGCTGGACCAAACAGTACGAGCTGACCGTGCCACATACCCGGCCGTTGCCCGGACTCGAAGCGGTCGGCGACTGGCTGCACCAGCGGCTGCCGCCGGCGAGTGAAGCAACAGTTGTGCATGGGGATTATAAAGTCGATAACGTGATGTTTGGGGCGTCCACCCCGGCCCGCTTAGTCACCATATTCGACTGGGAAATGGCGACACTCGGCGACCCGCTCTCCGACCTCGGCTGGCTGCTCAGCTTCTGGGGACCCACCGGCGATGAGCGAGACACCCCGGACCTGATTGACAGCAACGCCATGACCCAGTTGCCGGGCTTTTTATCCCGCGAAGAGATGGCCGCGCGCTATGCCGAGCGCACCGGCCGGACCATGGAACACTTCCCCTTTTATCGCTGCTTGGCGGTCTGGAAGTACGCCATTATCCTGGAGGGCCTGCATCGGCACTATCTCGAAGGAACCGCGGCCAATCCGAAAGCCGCCGAGTTTGCCTGGAAGGTACCTCAGCTCGTGCAGCGCGCCCAGCGGATTATGGCCGAGGCCGATTGACCCTGGGTTGGACTACAACAAGAGTTGACTCTCCAACTCCGATTCCTGCGCTCCTGGAGGGAGAGGCATAGCGGTTCTGCCCCTCTGACCTTGATCCTGTAATACCCCCCCACGTTCACTAGGAGCGGGTTTCCTTCCCCGGAGGGGATGTCTCCGTAGGGGCAATTCATGAATTGCCCCTACTATCCTAGCCTAACGAGCATCACACCTTGGCAATATCATTGCCGAACCAAAGAAGAGAGGGCGGTTGGGTGCTGGCACAGTTTGAGCTGTAAGCCGCTGTTTCTGTTGGGACAAAAACCCCAAAATGTACCAGTACCGGCGGTTGCGTTGACTTCCCGGTTCGACCGGTACAGAATCAGTACGTGGGACGACATCAACGCTCAGTCCGACTGTCAGTTTCGACTCGAAAACGTTCGCATTGTTGACTTTGAGTAGTCGGGTACAAGTGATTGATGGCTCTATACCATTCCAGAGCACTGCCTGTCCTTCTGTTTCATGCCTGTGTACTCTCGCTTTCGGCTGCCGCCTGTAGCGTTGTACAGGCTCAGCCACAACGACCGCTCACAATTCCAGTGAAGCCAAGCAGTCCTCAGCAATCAGCGACAGTGCAGCCCTTACCGGCGTGGGCAGAAATCCGTCGTGACCCGCGACTGGGAACAATCACTTTTTTGAAAGCTCCGAATCTTTCCGAGCATCTGGAGCACGACCCGGATTTTGCCCAACTGCAAGCGAGCAAGCAATTTGGAGACCTTGCCCGCGCGTTCATTCACGCCTACCGGGCTGATTTCCGGCTCACTCAGCCTGCTAACGAGTTCCGAGTGCAGTCAGTCGAGACTGACACTCTGGGATTGACCCACGTCCGTCTGCAACAGACCTTTCAGGGCATTCCTGTCTGGGCAGCCGAGTTGGTTGTGCACCTGAACGCCGACACCCAAGTCTACCTCGTCCAGGGGCGCTATATTCCAACTCCGCACAAGCTGTCTACCGACCCGGGGCTGACAGAACAGGCGGCATTACAGCGGGCTGCCGACCATCTGGGGCGCCCCCTCACGAGGTGTCTCAAATGCCAGGCTGACCTCGTGATTTTTGCGGCAGAAGGCAAAGCTCCACGTCTGGCCTATCGCGTCCTGGCTTCCCTGAGTATGGCAGAGGGGTGGGAGGTCATGGTTGATGCCCAGACGGGCGAGGTATTGCAAAAACTGTCCACCATACGCACCACGCAATAACCTTCCAGTCTGATATCGTCCCCGCCCTGCGTTGACATTTTCCCCTGCGTCCAGCATCTTCGTCCCTGCTAAGCACCAGCATGGAACCCGCTAAGTCGGGTCGCCTGCTGAATAGAACAGCCACCATACAGCGCGGGAGTAGCTACCCGCGCCGTGGTGAATACGCAGGGCTCACTTCATTTCTATGCTGTGTGCTTAGTACGGCCCGGCACTCCTGCCGGAGTCAGTGGTTCATAAGAGGAGGGCGATGTCCGATCGAAGAAAGCATTTTTGGCAGCGTCAGGGAAAAGCGACACGAGGGCTGTGTGGCGGAATCGTTCTGCTGACGACGCTCCTGGTGAGTCAGAATCTCGCCGGCAGCAATAGTCCTGCCTTTCATTTCTATCCGCTGTCTCCACCCAACGCGATTGCGCCGACAAGCGAGTCGTCCGCAGCGACCGACCCGGACCCCCGGGCAATAGAGTTGGCCCAGCGTCTCCGCCAACATCTGAACGGACTCCAAACCGTAACCCAACGGACGGCAACTCAGCTCACCCCGAGACAGAGTAACGCACTGTCCCGACTGCGAGCCCGCCTCCAAGAG
The DNA here is from genome assembly GCA_011523265.1 of Candidatus Binatota bacterium. Lineage (GTDB taxonomy): Bacteria > Desulfobacterota > Binatia > Bin18 > Bin18 > Bin18. The sequence continues at coordinate 3,527 of WTHD01000143.1, read as the reverse complement.
GCAGTCTCCGTTCGGCTCCGTCCTGCTGTTGGAACGCCCTTACAGATTAAGGGCAAGGCGCTGGAGCGCGCCCAGTCCGGTTTCTTCTCCAGCTTTTTCTCTGGCAAAGAGACCCACGAGGCAACGGCCCGGACCTTTCTCCAGACGAATCGGGGCCTGCTCCGCCTTGACGACCCGCAGGCCGAACTCACACTGACCCGGCAGCAGACCGACGACCTGAGCTGGACCCATCTGCGTTTTGACCAGACGTATAAGGGCCTGCCCGTGTGGCCGGCCGAGTTGATTGTCCATCTTGACCCGAACGGGCATGTTGATTTGCTGAATGGCGCGTTCGTGCCCACCCCCAAAAAGCTCGACACGACTCCCGCCCTCGACGAAGCCACCGCCATCGAATACGCCCGTACCGCGCTGACCGACGGTGACAAAGCCGAGGTCGCGACATCCGAACTCATTATTTACGCCCCCGGCGACACCCCGCCCCGGCTGGCCTGGAAACTGGAACTGAATATCTCCCTGACCTCCCGCTGGTTGGTGGTCATTGATGCTATCAACGGAGACGAGTTGACCGCCTATAACCAGGTGATGCACCAGCATGTCGCTGGCTCGGGCACGGATTTGTTTGGCATTCGCCGTCCGCTCAATGTGTGGCAGCAGGACGGGCTTTTCTGGATGATTGATACCAGTAAACCGATGTTCGATCCGAGGTTCGATTGGCAGGAGCGTGGCGCTATCTGGATTTACGATGCTCAGAATCAGCCGCCAACATCTGACCCCGAGGACATCCCTCCTGTTTGGGTTGTCAATTCGAGAAGTTCAACCTCCGGGTGGCTGCCCGATGCAGTCAGCGCCTCGTATCATTTCTCGCAGGTCTACGACTATTATCGGGAACGGCATACTCGGGATTCACTGGATGGGAAGGGCGCGTCGGTTCGCGCGATAGTGCGTCTTGGTCAGAATTATCAGAATGCGTTCTGGCATCCCGGCCTTAATCTTATGGGGTTTGGCGATGGAGATAAGTATGCCGGGGCGCTTGATGTGATCGGCCACGAACTGACTCACGGCGTCATCAACCACTCGGCGAATCTGATTTATCAAAACCAGCCCGGGGCGCTGAACGAGGCGTTTGCAGATATTTTTGGGGAAATGATCGAAGCCCGGACCACAGGCATGCCAGACTGGATTCTTGGTACAGGGCTCGATAGACCGGTTCGCAACATGGCTAACCCCGCCGCTTTCGGTCAGCCAGCCAGAATGAGTGATTTTGTTTATTTGCCAGTGTCAGAAGAAGGCGATTGGGGCGGCGTTCATATCAATAGTGGTATTATCAACCGGGCATATTATTTACTCGCCGCTGGCCTCGATGGGGCTATTGGCCTGCGGGATGCTGAGCGTATTTTTTACCGTGCGTTGACCGTCTATCTGACCCGAAATTCGCAGTTTATTGACGCCCGCCTGGCCTGCATTCAAGCCGCGGAAGATATCTTTGGAACGAACTCAACCCACGCCCAGAAAATAGCCGAGGCGTTTGACGTCGTCGAGATTGGGGACGCCCCTCCCACACCGGACCCACCGGATATTCCTGCCGTTCGGGGGCCGGATGCCAGCCTCTTTGTGTATGAGGACGAATTCGGCAACTTCCGGCTGGGACGGCTGGAAGATGCACGCGGCGACGAGGGCCCCGGCGTCCAACTCGCAGAAGCGGCAGTAGCCCAGGCACGCCCATCCGTCTCCCGCAATGGCGAGTTGGCCGCCTTTGTCAATGCCGAGAAGGATCTCTGCTTGATCGACACAGATGGGAGTGGGGAATGGTGCGCCGGTTATCCGGGTCTTGTTGCTTCGGTTGCCATGTCACCCGACGGCCGCTTTTACGGATTTGTCTTTCTGGATGTTCAGGGCAATCCAGATAACCGGATCTCTGTTCTTGATGTGGACACCGGTCAAGACCGGACCTTCACCCTCACGGCACCGTCCTATGACGGCCCAACAACGGACACCATCCAGTACGCCGACGCTATGGATTTCACGCATGATGGGCAGTGGCTTATCTACGATGCCTTAAATGCGATATCCGTCGCCGATGGCTCCCAATTGAGTCAATGGAGTCTGTACGCCTTGCATCTGAATACAGGCACGAATTTTCCCCTGACGACACCTATACCCGGTCTCAACATTGCCTATCCAGCCCTGAGCCAGACCAGCGATAATTTTCTGACCTTTGATGTCTTTGATGAAGCTCTGAATCAATCCACCATCTACACTGCCAATCTGAATACCGGAGAGTTGGCGACCATTGCGACAGTGGCGGGCAGCTATGGCGTACCGGGTTATATTGGAGACGATTCAGCACTTGTGTTCTCACAAAGTGATCCAAGTGTTTCGACTGGGTTTTCCCTAGTCAGGCAGCCATTAGCAGCCGACCGTATTACGCCTCAGGGCCAACCGTCATGGTGGCTGCGGGATGCGGATTTTGGTGTCATCTATCGCCGTTCGGACTTAATTGGAGTCCTGGAGAATCCCTCCTTCGGGGCGTCCCAGAGCGGTATTGGACTGTTCTCCGGCTGGGTATGCGATGCCTTGCGGGTTGAGATTGAAATTAACGGTACGACACGTCTGAAGGCCGCGTACGGAACCATTCGGAGCGACACGGTTGGCTTCTGTGGCGATAGTAATAATGGCTTTGCACTCCTCTATAACTGGAACCTGCTAGGCGACGGCACGCATACGGCGCGTGCCTTAGCCGACGGCCGGGAGTTTGGCCGGGCCACGTTTATCGTGACCACGCTGGGAACCGAGTTCCTGAGAGGAGCCAGCGGCGGCTATTGGCTGTCGGATTTTCCACGGGCTGGTCAGCGAGTTGGTATCCTCTGGCAGCAGGCGTCGCAGAACTTTGTGATTGCAGCGTACCAGAACCCAGCACAAAACAATGTCGTGAGCGAGGCACGTATTACACAAGCACAAACCAGCGGAATAAGGGGCACATTAGAGAACCCTTCCCCCGATTCGTTTCAAAGTGGTGTTGGGTTGTTTTCTGGTTGGGTCTGTGACGCACAGAAAATCGAGATTGATATTGGCGGTACGCTCTTACAGGCTGGATATGGCACAATTAGGAGCGACACAGCCGGTATCTGTGGTGATACGGATAATGGCTTTGGCCTCCTGTTCAACTGGAATCTGCTGGGCGACGGACAACATACGGTGCGTGCCTTAGCCGATGGTCGGGAGTTTGGCCGGGCCACGTTTACCGTGACCACGCTGGGGACAGAATTCCTGAGGGGAGTCAGTGGAGCCTATAGGCTATCGGATTTCCCACGACAAGGAAGAAATGTCCTTGTTGACTGGCAACAGGCGTCGCAGAACTTTGTGATTACCGGAGTAGAGTAGGGGGCAATGTTGACGGGTCCCGGCTAATCCCATAACACCGAGGGCCAACGCAGGGAGCATGGTTTGTGCTCAGCCATGCCGTCCTCCCCTGAGCAGCAACTCCTTGGCCCGGCCAAAAAGCGTCTTGACCGACGGGGCGATCAGGT
>WTHD01000531.1 GCA_011523265.1 Candidatus Binatota bacterium | reverse complement strand
TCAAGCCGTCGCGCGACCGGGTGCCGACCGGACCCGACTTTTCTGATCCGCTGTGCGGCCTGGCGTGTGAGTTTGTGGTCTCGCGCAGTGTCCGCGACTCCGCAACGCTGCTCGACATCGTGGCCGGAGCCGATGCCGGCGCGCCTGGCCTGCCGGTCCCGCCAGCCCGTCTCTACCGTGAGGAACCAGGTGCGGCGCCGGGGACACTGCGCATCGCCTGGACCACAACGCCCGCCTCGGGTGAGAAGGTTGACCCGGAGTGCGAGCAGGCGGTCCATGACACCGTTCGGACGCTGGAGGAACTCGGCCATACGGTGCATGAGGGCCGGCCGGAGTATGACTGGGAGGAGTTCCTTGAGAATGTTCACGTGATCTGGGCCGCGTACAATACCATGGCGGTTGAAGACCTGGCCGCGCAAATGGGGCGTTCACCGAGCCCGGATACGCTGGAAGCCGTGACGCTGGCCGTCTGGGAGGACGGCAAGAAATACAGCGCGGTCGATCTGCTGAAATCCATGGACCACGGTGGTCGCCTGTCGCGCATCGTGGGTCGCTTCTTTGAAGACATCGATGTCTTTGTGACGCCGACCATTGCCACGCCGCCCGCGCCGCACGGAGAGGTGAATCAGAACCGGGCCGGCATGACGGCCATGGAGTGGACCCGCCAAGTCTTCTCCTACGTGCCCTTCACGCCGCTGTTCAATACGACCGGTCAGCCGGCCATCTCGCTGCCCTTGCACTGGAGCGCCGATGGCCTGCCGGTTGGGGTGCAGTTTGTCGGTCGTTTCGGGGACGAGGCAGGCTTGCTGCGCCTGGCCGCGCAGCTGGAAGAGGCAAAGCCGTGGGCCGACAAGCGCCCGCCGGTGCATGTGGCTGCATAGCCTCTGCCCTGGAGTGAGGTCAAGTGTAGTAGGTCGGATTAGCGTAGCGTAATCCGACACGGACGGGATGTCAGGTTACGCCTCCGGCTAACCTGACCTACACGGCTAGGAGAAGATAATGCCGTCCATCTCCAAAAGTAAATTGAAAGCCAACATGCTGCGGGTCTTTCGTGACATTGAAGAAACCGGCGAAGAATTGATCGTCACAGATCACAATCGCCCGGTTTTGCGCATTCAGCCTATTGCCCAAAAAAAGACGGTGAAAGAGGTGTTCGGCACCATGCAGGGCAAAGTCATCTATCGTGAAGATGTCAATGCACCGACCACCGACGAATGGGGCGAGCTGTAATGATCGTGCTGGATACGTCGGCCCTCATCTTCTGGACCCTGGACCCAGAGCGGCTGTCTCAAACCGCAGCCCAAGCGATCTCAGACGCCGACCGCATTGCTCTCAGCTCCATCTCTATCTGGGAAATCGGCATCAAGGTACAAAAGGAAAGACTCTCCCTACCAGTTTCCATCCAGGAATTCACGGAGAAGCTGGAGCAAATCGACCGCCTCGATATTCTCCCCGTCGATGTCCAAACCTGGCTCAAAAACCTGGCACTCAACTGGGACCACCGCGACCCTGCCGACCGCACCATTGCCGCGACTGCCAGTCTACGCGCCTGCGCGCTCGTCACCTCCGATGCCGCTATCCGCGCATTTTATTCACAGACAATCTGGTAGCAGCCGCCCCACGCCGATTCGATATCACAAAAAGATTGGTCATCCGACGCGGACTGATTTCTGAACGTCATGCCTGCGGACGGCTGACATCAATGACACAGACCGATATCTTGCGCGCTTCGTCCTCAGATAGGGTCAGCTCCAACTGCTGCTTCAACTCTGTGGGGCTGTCCGGGCGGTCTCCGTTCGGAGACCGATGCGTATAATTCCTTCCAAACCAGAACACCAGATAGATGCCATGGCCGCCGGTCGCCGGATCAATCGTGTACTGCGCGATCAACTGGTTCCGTATCGCCCTCCAGAGTTCCCGGTGCAAGTTTTTCTTGATTTCTATTGGCACCTGAAAATCTCGGCAGGCAACACGTATATCGGCTCGATTGTCGCTGGCGTACTGGCCTTCGGGCTGGGCGTCTATGCCTGGCGGGAGGTATTGTCTCAGGTCAGACAGCAGTGCATCGCGGCAGTGGTCCTCGTGCTTCGGCGTTGGCTCCTTTCGGGACGGTTCGTTCCAATATTGCCGCCAGTCGTCGGTATTGCCTGTTCGTATCCTCGTCGCGATCTCTTGTAATCGCTCCACCAGCAGAGCTGCGAGGTCGCCGGGATTGGCGGGCGCGCCACCACTCAACGTCTCGCGGACCTGCTCAAGGGTGGGATGACGATACTCCGCGTCACGCCGAACAATCCGTTGAGAATCCCGCGCCCAGGCCAGTGTGTCATGCCAGCGGGAAAGCGCGATATCGGAAAGGAGCCTATCCAGCGCGTCACTCGCGTCCCCGTCGGGAGAAGCGGCGAGGTTCTGTATAAACTTGCGGACAAGATCAGAGTCTTTCATCGCAGGCGTAACAGACCCGGCCGGACCCGCCCGCTGGTCTGGACCAACGCAGCAGCTTCCGACAAGACGGATAAGAAGTTCCAGGACTTGAATTCCCAGTCCATCGAACAAGGATTCTGCTCCGTCCCGAGAGTGAAAGAACGCCGTCAAGTGGGAACTCCGGCGCTCATGTTCCTGAACGAAGTCGTTCAGACGAGCAATGTACTCCGTTGGTGAAACGAGGAGTCCAGCCGCCAACCAATGCACTCGCTGGACTCCGTTCATGCTCGTCCGCGACAGCTTCCTTTCGATTAATTCTTTGAAGGATGCTCTGTCCGCATACTGGATGGCGGCCCAGAGCATGTAATCCAGGACGTTGATATGCTTCAGCTTGCAACGAGTCGGAAAGGCGCGTAGCAGCGGCAGGCTCGCGTACCGGGCGACCAGAGCATACTCCGGGTCGTGGGCGAGTCCCCAGAGATTGTAGATACTCGCGCTATCATTGTGGAACTCCGAGACGGCGAATTGTACCTGTACCTCGGCAACGGCCTCAGGACGCGCATTGAGCAGGCGTCGATACCATTTGGGTCTGGGTCGATAGTCCTCGCAGAGCCCACAGTGATAAAAAGCGAGCGCCTTGCGAATCCGGCCAGTATCCCATTGCGCCGCGTCTTCCGGCGCTGTCCTTTCGATCTCCGCCAAACCCGCAAGAAAAGGCCATTCGAGACGGGACATGCGGCCCTGTCTGCGAAGCCTGAGGATTTCCTCAGGCTCGGGAACGTCCAGACGGTCGGGTGTGCCACGAAGGCCCTGCAGGGCAGCCTGGATCAAACTCTGATCACCCTGAAGCTCTTTCTCGACTGCCTCCGGCCCGCCATGATCGTTAGAGAAGAAGTTTCTGAAGTATGCCTTGGCCAGCTCGTCCAGCAGGGCTGCCTCGGCCCGGTTCTCGTGCAACGCAATTTCGTTACTGCGGACGTACGCAAGCCATTCCTTTTCTTCTTGTTTTCTTTCCTCAGTGTAGCTCTGCTTTTCGCGCTGGTAGTCTTGCTCTTGACGCCAGCGTTCTTGTTTTTCGACTTTGGACCGGTCGATCATCTCCGAGATGAGGCTTTGCAATTCTGGACGGTCTCGCGTCTGTTCCCACTGTGTTTCGAGCGACAGCCCTGTCCACCCGGCCCTTCTGATGAAATACTCGGCAACCCGGAGGTCGGTTTCTTTCTTGGCCTGTTCCCCACACCATGGGCCGAAATCAGACGGAGGATTTGCTCCGTAGAGCCGCTGCTCAACCTCGTATATATAGACGCTGAATTTCTCTTCATCGGATTCAGCATAGCGTCGGACTCCCTCGGTCAGAATCGCTTTTTGGATTGCCGGGTGCTGTTCCAGCCAAACCTGTACGCTATAAGCTTCTTCTCCAGATTTATATCGAGTCACCGGTAACCCGACACCGAGCCAGTCATACAACCGCTTGATCGTTATTTTGTCTCCGTGTGCTTTCAGGCCACGAGCCAGCAGCTTGAGCGGAAGGTCTTTGAAAAATGGTCTGGTCATCTCTGGAGTGGGCCGTAACCCGGGTGGCGGGGACTGCAAACCGTCAAGGAGTTCGGATACATCTTCGTCCGATGATTGATCGAGAAGGTTGCGGTACCAGAATAGGACGTAACTACCTACCAGACCCGAGTTGCTGGGCTGAGACAGATAATTCCATATCTGTGATGCAGGCAGGTCTCGGGGATAGAGCTGAGTGAGCAAGGCTCTACGCAGTTCATCGTCAGGGTCGGCAACGCGTCCGGTCTGAATGTCGGTCAGTAGCTGTTTGAGAAGGCTCGTTTTTTCCTGACCGTCCTGGCAGGTGCGAAGAAAGGCATCGAGCGAGGACACCTTCACACTCGAAGTTCTTGCATCATCGTAGACAATATCCAACAGAAGCTCGAAAAGACCCGGCAGAGGAGAGCCTTCTTCCAGAATGCGCAGGACAAACACCGCCAACATCTGATGCTGTTTATCCCGTGCAGGGTCAGTCAGGATTTCCCGCAGCACTGGTTCCATATCGGCAGTGGCAAGCGGTCCAAAAGCTGCGGTCCAGTATCGAGACGCAAGGTCCGAACCGAGCCGTTCTCCCATATGTTTCAGAGCTTCTAGCAGGATGCGTTTCTCCTCGGGCGAGAACTGGCCTATGTCTCCGTATAGTCCGACTCCAATAGGACCGCGCTCAATCAAAGCCATGCGCGCGTGCGGACACTGCGCTGCAAGCCAGGCAGACAAACCCCGCATTTCCGTCACCACGCCTCCGTCCGCTCCCGTCATCAGGGCGAGAACCCGTTGGCTGGGAAGACCGCCTTCAATGAGTTTGGCGAGGTGGCGAGCACCAAGGAATTCCGCAATGTGACGGTGAACAGGGACCAAACGGGTGTCAGACTCGGCTTTGAACAGCTTTGTGGCAAGGGCAGGCTTGAGCATGTCACGGTTGGCGTAGCCGCATTCCTCTGGAGATGGATAGACTGAGTCGGATTCACCAGGGCCGACCGTATAGCCGGCGATACCCGCAATCAATTGAACCGCACAGAGGCATCCGACAGCCTCCAGGAGTTCACCAAGCGCAGGTGGCGATGCTCCAATCAGGTGCTCTTCATTGCGTTCTCTGGCAATGTGCGAACAGGCGCGCTCGAAGGTGTCCAAGCGGCTTTCCGGCCAGCCTCCCTCCGCCACGGCACGCACCAACAACTCCAGGCTCTGCGGATTCGTGAGGAGTCCGTCAACGCCCCGATTTTGAGCCTCCTCCACAAACTTTTGAGCGTCGTCAACCCCAGGCTGAGCGTTGAGTATCGTGATAATGTCCGCGTCCGTCAGCGGGTCAAGCCGCAATACCGTTACTGCACCTTCTGGGGCAACGGACTCCAGATACTTGCGATCATTTGCCCCGAGCCAATCCGCTTCCCGGCAGGAGAGCCGAAATCGCGGTTTGCCCAGTTCGTCGAGTCGCCCACGAATCGCATCAAACGGTGTACGTACATCGTCCGTTCCGGCCCGAACCTCATCGAGCCCGTCGATAAAAAGTGTCTTCCCGCGCCATTCGGGGTGGGCGTCCACGTTCAAGGTCAGAAAATCGCGAGCAGAGACATAGAGACCATCACCTACGGCCTTGCTTTCAACCTCAAACGCCGTAGTCTTGCCGGCACCGGGGTCGCCGAGCAGCACATAGGCCGGAGCCGCCCGGAAGGCCGCCAGGGGCTGGGGCTCCAGTTGTTGATTCTGAGCCGCATCCGGTGGAAGGATTTCAGTGCAGGTGCGGGAAACGAGATAATTCATGCTTCCTCGAACCAGTACCGGGCAGGCTCCCCGAGAAACTCCCCGAGCGGGATACCGCCTTCCCCGACAAGACGCGTAGAACGGGGATGAAAACGCTGTCTGAATGCGTCCATACCGCGCAGGACAGGCATCGACTTCGCACCGCTCTTCACCTCAACAGGGATGAGCTGTGAGCCGCGTTGCAGGACAAAGTCAACCTCGCGCGAGCCATCTCGCCAGTAATGAAGGCGCAGGTCGGCCGTCGCGGTATTAAAAAGGTGCGCGCCGACCGCGCTCTCGACCACACGTCCCCAGAAGCTGCGGTCCGCCTTGGCT
>WTHD01000518.1 GCA_011523265.1 Candidatus Binatota bacterium | reverse complement strand
ATTCATATCGCTGGAACCGTGCCGTGCCCTGGCCCAGGCGTTTCGATAAAACTGTCCGCCGACCCAGAACTGGACAGGAGTGGTCAGGACAAAGAGCCACACCGGAGCGGCGAGCGGCAGGAAAGATAACAGCGGAGTCATAGATCCCATCAGGATCACCACCGTCAACACGGCGCTGGCGATCAGCTTCCTTTTCAGCAGGAGGTAGTCGTCCCGATGTTGGCGTTCGACCTCCTCTTCGGCGCTCTCTCCGCGTTCGACCATTTCAAAGCCGCTTGAGGCAACCGCCGCTCCAAGGCCGGGCAAGCTGACCTGACCGGGCAGATATTCCACCAGGGCTTCTTCACTCGCCAGATTGACACTCGCCCGCAGGACACCTGGCGTTTGGGACAGGGCCTGTTCGACCTTGGCAACGCACGCGGCACAGTGCATGCCGCGAATGCCAATCCGGGTCGAAGTCGGGTTTTGTGTGGATTCAGCAACAGCCTCCATTCACTCACCTTCCAGCGCATGCAAAATAGGACAGCCGTCGATTGAGCCCTTACCGTCACACAGGGCAGTCACGTGGGCCAAAGCGTCTCGCATTTCCGTAAGATGCTGAATCCTTGCCTCAATGTCTTCTAATTTCGCCTCCGCCCGGGCTTTAACCGCAGCGCGGCTCGTCTGAGGATTCTTACGGAGGAAGAGCAAATCCGAAATCTCATTCAGCGAAAAACCGAGTCTTTGGGTACGTTTAATAAAACGAACCTGTTGGATTGCCGTCTCAGGATAGCGGCGATAGTTCGTCCTACTCCGCGGCGGTTTGGGCAGAATTCCTCGCCGTTCATAATAGCGCAGGGTTTCTATATTCACCTCCGCCTGCTTTGCCACCTCGCCTATAGTTAATCCATTGATGCCAGGCATACGGCCTCCTATCTATACAATACTATACACCCCGGACCCGGATACGGAGTCAAGAGCGATTTTCGTTTCCTGCTGGACGCCAGATACGCCGGTGTGTTAGGGCGAAGAGAATCCTCACCCCAGCCCTTGCCCCGAGGAAGGGGGAAATAAGGAGAACGGTATGAATGCGAAGGCCGGCGCGCAGGAACGATTCACACAAGCTCAAGATGACCTGATTGCTCTGAGTCATCGTATTCACGCCCATCCCGAGCTTGGTTTTGAGGAGGAGAAAGCGTGCGCCTGGATTGCAGAAACGCTCAGCGACGCCGGCTTTCGCGTAGAAACCGGCATTTGTGACCTGCCAACTGCTTTTGTGGCACGCGCCGGCAGCGGACCGCTGCATATTACCATCTGCGCCGAATACGACTGCTTGCCCGGCATCGGCCATGCCTGTGGCCATAATATCATCGCCGCATCCGCGGTGGGCGCCGGGATTGCCGCGGCTCAAGTGGCGGACGAGGTAGGGCTGACCGTGAGTGTGCTCGGCACACCCGCCGAAGAAGCGGGAGACGCTGGGGGCAAGATTCTCCTCTTGGAACGGGACGCATTCACCGATGCGCATGCCGCCATGATGGTCCACCCGGCCCCTATGGATGTGGTTGATCCGGCCATTATCGCCTGCTCCATGTTTCATGTGCGCTATACGGGCAAGGAAGCCCATGCTTCGGCTTTTCCCGAACACGGCATCAATGCGGCAGACGCCTTGACAGTGGCGCAAACGGCCATTGGTCTTCTGCGGCAGCACATTCGCTCAACGGACCGCATTCACGGCATTATCACCCAGGGTGGAGACGCTCCGAATATCATCCCCGCTCATACCGAGGCCAAGTATATTGTCCGGGCCAAGACCCTGGACGATCTGGATACTATCAAAGAAAAAGTCCAGCGCTGTTTTGAAGCGGGCGCCCTGGCAACCGGGTCAAGGCTTGAAATCGTTGGCGGAGACAAGCCCTACGCGGAGCACCGCTCCGATATGGAGATTGCCAATCTGTACGAACGGAACGCGGCAGCGCTCGGGCGCGTTTTTCCAGAACGCGGTCCGGCAATTGAACGCGCGGCGGGTTCAACGGATATGGGCAATGTGTCTCTGGCCCTCCCCTCGATCCACCCGTTCATCGGGATTGACTCGTTACCGGCGGTGAATCACCAACCCGAATTCACCGCGCACTGCGTAACCCAGGCCGCGGACAAGGCCTTAATCGACGGAGCCCTGTCCATGGCCTGGACGGCTATTGATATGGCGACAGATGAGCGGATACGAGACCGACTGCTACAGCGGAAAGCCTCCGAGGCGACTACCTAGGGCGTTATCCGCCCAGAATGGCAAAGCCCAGCAGCGCCACGGCAAAGTAGGCGGCGATCACTGCCGCGCCGGCATAATCTTGGGCCAGGCGTTGGCCGAAGAACAGGCACAGCAGCGAGACGGTTGAGAATACCAGTCCCAACACAGCCAGGCCCGTCCCCATGCCGAGCAGAAGCATGAGCGCGCCAAGACCGCTCAATACGCCGGCCAGCGATTCGAGGACCGTGATAGTCCAGAACATCACCGGAACCATGGCGGCCAGCGGGCTGTTGGAAAAATGGCCGCTGAAAAACTCGATATTCCCCGCGCGATCCAGCCACTTGTCGGCTGCCGATTGTAAAAAAGCGATGGCAAAAAAGACCGAAACAGCGAGTTGTCCACACCAGACGGTATCCATGCGCAATCCTCCTTCTTCTTTCTCGCTCTCACAGACGCCCTGCCTTCATGTACCACGTTCTTTCGTCGATTTGGAAGGATATTTTGTTCTGGACGCTGAAGAAGGACGTGTGGTAAGGCAGGAAGAGAAAAAGGAGTGCCTATGGATGCCAAGGCTGGAGCCCAGGAACGATTTGACCAGGCGCGAGACGATCTCATTGCTCTGAGTCACCGGATTCACGCCCACCCCGAGTTGGGCTTTGAAGAAGAGAAGGCGGCCCACTGGCTGTCGGAAACGCTGGTCGACGCGGGCTTCTCGGTTGAAACCGGCATCTGCGATCTTCCGACCGCGTTCATCGCCCGGGCCGGAAGCGGACCGCTGCATATCGGCCTCTGTGCGGAATATGACAGCCTACCCGGGATCGGCCATGCCTGTGGTCATAATATCATTGCTGCGGCGTCGGTTGGGGCCGGAATTGCCGCGGCAAAAATTGCGGACGAGGTCGGGCTGACCGTGAGCGTAATCGGCACTCCGGCAGAAGAAGTCTGTGACGCCGGGGGGAAAATTCTCCTGCTCGAACGCGGCGCGTTTGAGGGTATGCACGCGGCGATGATGGTCCATCCCGCGCCAAAGGACGTAGTCGAATTCCCCATTATCGCCGCCTCCATGTTTGAGGTCTGCTACCACGGTAAAGAGGCGCACGCCTCGGCCTTTCCCGAACGCGGCATTAATGCCGCGGATGCCCTGACCGTCGCCCAAACGGCCATTGGCCTGCTCCGCCAACACATCCACTCTACGGATCGGATTCATGGCATGATTACCAAAGGGGGTGACGCGCCCAACATCATCCCCGCCCACACGGTGGCGAAGTATATTGTCCGGGCGAACACCCTGGCGGACCTTGATGAGATCAAACAGAAGGTTGTCAGGTGCTTTGAAGCCGGTGCGCTGGCAACCGGTTCCAAGCTCGAAATCAACGGCGGTGAAAAACCGTATGCGGAGATGCTGCACGACCCGGATATCGCCGCGGCCTATCGTCGGAATGCCGAAGCCCTGGGCCGGGTTTTTCCAACCCTTGATCCGTCCCTCAAACGCGCGGCGGGCTCAACGGACATGGGCAATGTCTCTCTTGCGATGCCTGCCATTCACCCCGCTATTAGTATTGATTCGCTGCCGGCCGTTAACCATCAGCCCGAGTTTACCGCTCACTGTGTCACTGAAGCTGCGGATAAGGCCGTTATTGACGGAGCCCTGTCACTGGCCTGGACCGCAGTTGATATGGCGACAAATGCGGAGGTCCGAGATCGGCTCTTAGACCGCGTTATGAAGGTCGAGTGAGGTCGCCTGCCTGAGGCCCCTGCCCTCCGTGCTAAATGCTTGCCGGCGTCACCGCCAGACCGGGGGTATCCACCCGGGTGCGGAAAATCGTTCCCTTCCGGTCCGGGTCTTCGGTATTATCCGCCGTCACAATATACAGATCGCGCCGATCCGCACCGCCAAAGCATAAGCTCGTGACCGCCTTGGCCGGTACCTCAACCTTCCGATCCTCCTTGCCTTCAGGCGTGTAGCGCAGGGCGCAGCCACCACCATAGACAGCGACCCACACGCAGCCGTCCTCATCGACCGCCAAGCCATCAGGCACCCAATCAGCGGGCAGACTGGCCAGAACGCGGCGGTTCGACATCGACCCGTCAGCCGCAACATCGTGCAGGATAATATGCCGTGGCACGCTGTCCGAATGGTAGAGCTTGCTCCCGTCCGGTGAGAAGCCAATGCCGTTGGTGATGCCAACATCGCCGTACAGGAGGGCCGCCGAGTCCTCGCCAGCCAGCCGCCACAGCTCCCCAGGGACCTGAACCTTAAGCTTGAAGGGATCGGAGCGCAGCGAGCCGACCAGGACACGGCCCTGGGAATCCGTGAAGAGATCGTTAAAGCCGGGAATATCGTCGCGCTGGAACAGGATGCGCGTCCTGCCGTCTTTGACGTGACACACGTTCTTGCCGGAGATGACCAAGCCACCAGCCGCATGCAGGGCGATGCCACCCACCCCGCGCCGGCGCGGTACAACCGTCGATATCTCTCCATTTGGTGCGCGGCAGTACACCCCGCCGTTGGTCACATCGCTGAAGTATAAATTGTCCGCGTCGTCCACCCGCGGACCTTCAAGCAGGCCGTATCCGGACGCCAGTATTTCAAGCATGTCCTCTCCTTTGTGTTGCTGTCTGATTCGGGTAAGGGTTCAGGCTACAAGATGACTCTCGACTGTCAAGGGTGAAGGCCGGGGGACAGGCTTGCGCGGAGTCGTCCGACAAGACTATAGAGCAGGAAGGGCATATACTTGCTTTGCCACTATTGCTTTACCACGAAGGGGGGGGACTATGGCGTTCAATCCCAAACACTCCAGCCACATCATTACCGAGGGCCGCGACCGCGCCGGGGCGCGCTCCATGTTCAAGGCCATCGGCTTTACGGATGACGATCTGGCCAAACCGCTGGTCGGTGTGGCGCATACCTGGATTGAGACCATGCCGTGCAACTTCAATCAGCGCCAGCTGGCCGCCAAGGTCAAGCGGGGCGTACGGGAGGCCGGCGGCACACCCATGGAAATCAACACCGTCTCCATCAGCGACGCCGTCACCATGGGGACGGAGGGCATGAAAGCCTCCCTCGTCAGCCGCGAAGTCATTGCCGACTCGATTGAGCTGGTCGGTCGAGGCTATATGTTTGACGCCATGGTCATTATCGTGGGGTGCGACAAGACCATTCCCGCCGGGGCCCTCGCCCTGGCTCGCCTCAACGTTCCAGGGCTGCTGTTGTATGGCGGTTCGATCGCACCCGGCCGCTTTCAGGACAAAGACGTGACCATTCAGGACGTGTTCGAGGCCATTGGGGCCAATGCCGCAGGACGCATGAGCGACGCTGATCTCAAACATATCGAGGACTTCGCCTGTCCGGGAGCCGGGGCCTGTGGCGGACAGTATACGGCCAACACCATGGCCACCGTCATGGAATTCATCGGCCTGTCGCCCATGGGCACGGCCAGTGTTCCGGCAACCGATGGGCGCAAAGATGCGGTTGCGGTCGAGTGCGGGCAGCGCGTGATGGACCTGCTCAACAAGAATATCCGACCGCTGGACATCTTGAACCGTCAGGCGTTTGAGAACGCTATTGCCTGTGTGGCCGCAACCGGCGGGTCAACCAACGCGGTGTTGCATTTACTGGCAATGGCGCGGGAAGCCGGTATTCCGCTCGATATTGACGATTTCGATACGGTCAGTCGCCGCACCCCGCTCATTGCCGACCTCAAGCCCGGCGGGAAATATGTCGCCACCGATGTGGACAGAGCCGGCGGCATCCAACTGATTGCCCAGCGCCTGGTTGACGGCGGGCTGGTTGACGGCGCGCAACTGAACGCCAGCGGGGAAACCCTTGCGGTTGAGGC
>WTHD01000035.1 GCA_011523265.1 Candidatus Binatota bacterium | reverse complement strand
CGAGATCGGCTATCTGCACCGCGGCTTTGAGAAGATGTGTGAGCAGCGCACCTGGAACCACTGCATCCCCTACACCGACCGGCTGAATTACTCCTCGCCGCTCATTAATAATGTGGCCTTTGCCCTGACGGCCGAACAATTGCTTGACGTTGAGGTCCCGGAACGCTGCCAGTATATCCGGGTCATCATGAGTGAGATTTCACGGATTACCGACCATTTGACGTGTCTGGGCATGGCCGCGGCTGAAGCCGGGGCGATTTCCGTGGGGTTCTATCTGATGGAATCGCGTGAGACCTTATACGATCTGGTCACGGCCGTGACTGGTGCTCGCCTGACGGTCAGCTATGCCCGGGTCGGTGGCGTGACACACGATCTGCCGCAGGACTTTGCCGAGCGCGTGCGGACTGCATTCACCGACATACGTCGTCTCCTGGGTGACTGTGACAAGCTGCTGTCCAAGAATCGCATCTTCATTGACCGCATGTCCGGTGTCGGAGTCATGTCTCCGGAAGACGCGATTTCGTACAGTCTCACCGGTCCGCTGCTACGCGCAACCGGCGTTCCCTACGATGTGCGCAAAGCCCAGCCCTACTCGGGCTACGACCGTTTTGAGTTTGACATCCCGACCGGCACCCAGGGTGACAATTACGACCGTTTTTCCGTGCGTTTTGAAGAAATCAAACAGAGCATGGCTATTATTGAACAGGCGCTGAACGGGTTGCCGAGCGGCCCGATTCGGATTGACGACCCCAATATTACGCTGCCCGAAAAAAAACAGGTGTACGGCAATATCGAGGGTCTCATGAACCATTTCAAGCTGGTCATAGAGGGCGTCAAAATTCCACCCGGCGAGGTGTTTCAGAGCGTGGAGGGCGCCAACGGCGAACTCAGTTTTTATCTGGTCAGTGATGGCAGCGGTCGCCCCTACCGCGTCCGGGTGCGGCCGCCCTGTTTTTTCGGTATGGCGGCGCTGGGCGAGATGCTGCGGGGATGTCTGATCTCCGACATTATTACGACGTTTGGCATGGTCAATATGATCGGTGGAGAGTGTGACCGCTAACACGGGGTCTGTAGAGTTTTTTGGGTCTGTTGGGTCTATTGAGTCTTGACCCAAAAGACCCAATGGGCTCAATAGACTCAACGGACTCATAAAAGTGCTGAGAGCAGAGCATGGCTGTCCAATTTTCAGAGGAAACGCACAAACAGTTTGAGGACGTGCTGACCCGCTATCCGACCAAGCAGGCCGCCATTCTGCCTACGCTGTGGCTGGCCCAGACCGAGTTCGGTTATCTGAGCCCCGACGCGATGGAGCATGTGGCCGATTTGCTCGACCTGTCGCCGGCCTATGTGCGTGGTGTCGCGACTTTTTACACCATGTTCTACAAGGAGCCGATGGGGAAATGCCACGTGCAGGTCTGCACGAACCTTTCCTGCACTTTGCGTGGCGCTGAAAAAATTGTCCGCTGTCTGGAAGACCGGCTCGGCGTCAAAGTCGGTCAGACCACCGGCGATAAGATATTTTCCCTGAGTGAGGTGGAATGCCTGGGTTCGTGCGGGACCGCTCCCGTTATCCAGGTCAACGACGACTATCACGAGAACCAGACCCCGGAGAGTATGCTCGGCTTGATTGATGAGCTGGCAAAACAGGCCGAATCTGCTTCCACCTCAGGACCCGGAACGTCAAGCACTCTATGATTGATTTTCTTATCACGTTGAGCCTGACCGTCCTGATGGTGCTGATGGTGCTGAATCTCGGTGGGCTGCTGGCCTGGGTTGAGCGCAAAGGGAGTGCCGTGCTGCAAGACCGCATTGGGGCCAATCGCGCTGCCATTCTTGGAAAGATGCCCTTTAATCTCGGCTTCGTAAACACTTTGGTTGCTGATCCGGTCAAGTTCTTCACCAAGGAAGATTTTGTCCCGCCGGGGGCGGACAAACTGCTGCACACGCTTGCGCCGGTCATTGGCTTGGTGCCCCTATTGGTCACCTTTATTGTGATTCCGTTTGGGGATGTGCTGATTATTGGCGGACGGGAAATCACGCTTCAGGCCGCCGATCTGAATATCGGCATTCTGTATGTGCTGGCGATGGTTTCGCTCAGTGTGTACGGCGTTGTCCTGGGCGGCTGGGCCTCCAATAACCGTTGGGCTCTCCTGGGCGGGATTCGTGGCTCCGCCCAGATGATCTCGTACGAGATTCCGTTGGGGCTGGCGCTCATCGGCGTGGTTCTGGCTTTTGGCTCGCTGGACTTGCAGGAGATTACGCACGCCCAGGGTGCGCTGCTCGGGGGCTGGATTCCGGCCTGGGGTATAGTCTATCAGCCGGTTGCCTTTCTGATCTTCTTGGCCGCCGGGATAGCCGAGAGTAAACGGATTCCGTTTGATCTCCCCGAAGCCGAGTCCGAGCTGATATCCGGCTATTTCACCGAGTATTCCGGCGCCAAGCATCTCATATTCATGCTGAGTGATTTTGTCGAAGTCATCATCGTTGCCGGGCTGATTACCACGCTCTTCTTCGGCGGCTGGCAAGTGCCGTTTCTCCTGCGGGACGGGTTTCATTTCCCGTGGGGCGGCACCCTCGCACTGCCCTCACTCCTCGTGACACTGCTGCAGGTCGGGTCCTTTACCCTGAAGGTGCTCTTCTTCTGCTGGCTCCAGATCATGATTCGCTGGACCCTGCCCCGCTTCCGCTATGATCAACTCATCAGCCTCGGTTGGAAAATTCTCCTCCCGCTGGCACTGGCCAACGTCATGCTGACCGCGCTGGTTATTCTTCTCTTCGAGTAGACGCTATGGATTTCGTGACCTTCTTTGCCCTTGCTATTCCGTTGGTCGTGGTCGCGGTCATGGTCATCGCCCATCCCAGTCCGGTCTATAGCGCCCTCTTTCTGGTTCTGACCCTCTTTCTTCTGGCAGTCTATTTTCTGTTTCTGAATGCCCATATGGTCGCCGCGCTCCAGATCATTGTATATGCCGGGGCGATCATGGTCCTGTTTTTATTTGTGATTATGCTGCTCAATTTGCAGAGCGACACCCTGCGGACACAGCGACACGGCCTGGGCAGAGCAGCCATTATTGGCGGCGTCATTCTGCTCGCGGAACTGGGCCTGCTGCTGCAACGCTCCTCGTCCGAGCAGGCCGAGAGCAGCTTGCCCGAGAACTTCGGGACGGTCGAAGCCTTGGGCAGTCAGCTCTTCACCACGTATCTGCTGCCCTTTGAAATCACCGGTATACTCTTATTAGTTGCGGTCGTTGGGGCAGTGGTCCTGGCAAAACGATAGAAAGAGGAAATGTATGCGTCTGTTGAGTCTATTGAGCCCTTTGCGTTCGACCCAACAGACCCGACTCACCCAACAAACCCCATAGACCCAACACTCTTTGAGGGCGGCAGATGGTTCCAACCAGTTATCATCTCATTCTGAGCGGCATCCTGTTCACCATTGGTGTGACGGGCGTTCTCCTGCGCCGCAACATCATTATTATTTTCATGGCGATTGAACTCATGCTGAATGCCGTCAACCTGTCTTTTGTGGCCCTGGCCCGGCATTTCGGCAATATGGACGGACAGATCATCGTGTTCTTTGTCATGTCGGTTGCCGCGGCGGAGGTCGCGGTTGGGCTGGCCATCATCCTGCTCGTTTTCCGCGGACGGGAGACGGTCAACGCGGACGAACTCAATCTGATGCGGTGGTAAATGGAGTCTATGGAGTCTATGGAGTCGGTTGGGTCTATAGACTCATAAAGAGGTGCTGTAGAGATGGAACATCCGCACGCGGCCGAGGTCGCCGTCCAGACGGTCTCGTACCTTCGCTATATTGTTCTCTTTCCTCTGCTCGGGGTGGTGTTCAACCTCTTCTTGGGGCCGCGCTATGGCCGGCAGGTCGTGAACTGGGTTTCGCCGGGTATGATCTTCCTGGCGTTTTGCTTTGCGTTTGCGGCCTTTGTCCAACTACCGGACGGCGGCGCTCTGGTCGATAGTGTCTACCCCTGGATTTACTCGGGTGCTCTGCACGTTGATATTGCGCTGCGAGTCGATCCCTTGTCCGGCACCATGATCATGGTCGTCACCGGTGTCGGCTTTCTCATCCATGTCTACTCCGTTGGCTATATGGCCCACGACGACGATGTGGTGCGCTATTTTGCCTATCTCAACCTCTTTACCACCGCCATGCTGCTGCTGGTGCTGGGCGATAATATCCTGCTGCTCTTCGTGGGCTGGGAAGGCGTTGGGCTGTGCTCCTATTTGCTCATTGGCTTTTGGTATACGGACGACGAAAAGGCCAGTGCCGGGAAAAAGGCATTTATCGTCAACCGGGTCGGTGACGCCGGTTTTCTCCTGGGTCTGTTTCTCTTGTTTTGGAGCCTGGGTGCCCACGGCGTCTGGACGCTGTCGTTCAGCGAAATCGCGGCCCACGCCTCAGTGCTGCCCGTGGCGACGGTGACGCTGATCTGCCTGCTCTTCTTTGTCGGCGCGGCCGGGAAGTCTGCCCAAATTCCGCTCTATGTCTGGCTGCCGGACGCCATGGCCGGTCCCACACCGGTGAGCGCGCTCATCCACGCCGCGACTATGGTGACGGCCGGCATCTATCTGATCGCGCGGATGCATTTCCTGTATTCCCTGTCCCAAACCGCATTAGCCGTGGTGGCCGTGGTCGGCGCCGTCACCGCCCTGTTTGCCGCCACGATCGCCCTGGTGCAGACCGATATTAAAAAGGTCCTGGCCTACTCAACGGTCAGTCAGTTGGGCTATATGTTTCTCGGGCTGGGTGTGGGCGCGTATGCGGCGGGCGTGTTTCATGTCATGACCCACGCCTTCTTCAAGGCTCTCCTTTTTCTCGGTGCCGGCAGTGTCATCCACGGCATGAGCGAGGAGCAGGACATCCGCAAGATGGGCGGGCTGAAAAGCAAGATGCCGACCACCTATGGGACGTTTGCCATCGGCTGTCTGGCCATTGCCGGGTTTCCCTTGCTGTCCGGTTTTTTCAGCAAGGATCTCATCCTGGAACATGCCTTTGGGAGTCCGCACGGTTCTCTCGTGCTGTGGTTGATCGGGACCTTGGGGGCGGGCTTGACCGCCTTCTATATGTTTCGGTTATTCTTTGTCACGTTTTGGGGAGAAAACCGCTCGCGCCCCGAGGTTGCCCACCATATTCATGAATCGCCCCAAGTCATGACCATGCCCCTGGTGGTGCTCGCCATCCTGTCCTTGATCGGGGGCTATTTTACCGTGCCCGAACTGCTCAGCCCGCTCTACGGCCATGAGCATCCGCATGTGTCGCCCCTGGTGAAATATCTGCCCACCCTGCTTGGGCTGGGAGGGATTGGGCTGGCCTATCGGCTGTATGTGCAAGACCCCGCTACGACCGACCGCCTCAGCCGGCAGTTCGCCGGCCTGCATCAATTGTTGCTGAATAAATATTATGTTGATGAGCTGTACGAAGCGGTGATTGTCCGGCCCCTGCTGGCCGCCTCGGACTGGCTGTGGAAGGTGTGGGATACGGTCGTTATTGATGGGGTGGTCAACGGCACGGCCCAGGTGATTCAGGCTAATGGCTCGGTGCTGCGCTTCTGGCAAACCGGCAATGTCCAGACGTACGCCTTGTCGTTCTGCTGTGGAGCGATCGTGATTCTGGGGTATTATCTGTGGTAAGCTTCATTGTTTTCATCCCGCTGCTGACGGCGTTTTTCCTGTTGACCCTCAACAAGAATGCGGTGGAGTTGGTACGTCGAACCGCCTTTGGCGCTTCACTGTTCACGTTCGTCATCTCGCTCGGTCTGTTCACCGGCTTTGATAGCGAGACCGCCGAGTTTCAATTCGTCGAGCGCTATGCCTGGATTAGCGAGTTCGGGATTGAATACTATGTTGGTGTTGATGGCATCAGCCTGTTTCTTGTTCTGCTGACGACCTTTCTTTCACCGCTGGTGATTTTGTCCACCTGGAGCAGCGTGGAACAGCGGGTCAGGGAATATCTCTTTTTCTTTCTTATCCTGGAAACCGGCATGATCGGGACCTTTGTCGCGGTTGATGTCTTTCTCTTCTACGTCTTCTGGGAAGTCATGCTGATTCC
>WTHD01000263.1 GCA_011523265.1 Candidatus Binatota bacterium | reverse complement strand
GCGGCCGCGAGAGCGTATCAACCTTGACGTTTTCCTTGCTGCCCAAAGACCGGATCAGGACGTTGCGGTGCTCGTGGGTCAACGCCTCTTCTTCGGTCAGTTGACCGATTTCGACCAGACGGGCGACCAGGGAATGATCGTGCGAGAGCTGGTGTAATGCCCCGTTTTCCAGCAGATAGACCCGACTATCTCCGATCCAGGCCAGCGCCAGTTGTCCCGCCTGCATCAACACGGCAACGATCGTGGCTCCCAGACCAGCCGATTCGGGATGATCTTTTCCGTATTGGACAATCCGGGTATTGGCCGTCTCGACCGCCTCACGCAAACAGCGCTCCCAGGCGGCGGCATCGAATTCCTCTTCCGCCTCAGCATCAGCCCAGGCGGCTTCGACATGGCGCGCGACAGTCTGGATGGCAATCTGACTCGCGACCTCCCCGGCTTCGGCGCCACCCATCCCGTCCGACACAATATACAGCCCCCGGAAATCATTACCGGCTATGCTGTCTTGCCCGACCTCTTTGACCAGCACGGCATCTTCGTTATGGTCACGCACCTGTCCGACATCGGTCCGCCAGGCCGAGCGGATGTGCCCGGACTGACGCAACGCGAGCAAGTCGTGTTTCAGTGCGTGCAGGTCCGCATAGCGCTCCGCAGGCTCAAGGTCCAACGCTCTGCTTAAAACACGCTCGAACTCGGGGGTCAGAACTTTCTCCGGATAGAATACGGGTGGTTCAGGCTGAACCGCCCAGCCCTCAACCGGCAGGCGCCGCCCTACCAGCACGGCATACAAGCAGGCGCCAAGCGCAAACACGTCCGCGGCTTCGTTTAACACCTGGGTCTTGTAGGCCTCGGGCGCAGCATAGCCATCCGTCAACACGTGGCTCTCCTCAACCACGTCCTTGAGACGGATCGCGTCGAATTGGGCGAGGTGCAACCGACCCGTCTTGTCGAACAGGATATTCTCCGGAGGCAACTCAACACACAGGAGGCCGTGCCGGTGCAAAACCTCCACGGCCTGGCATAACTGGACACCCCAGCCGGCCGCCTCCCGCTCCGATGTCCGGCCAATGCGCTGACTCAGCGGGAGACCGGACTGACTCGGGGTGATGAGGTAGACCCGGCCGTTACGTTCACAACGTTCCTGGGGGAGAATCAGGGCCGGATGGTGAATCTCGGCAAGCTGTTCGGACAACCGAAACGCGCCACCCAAATGGGCATCGGCCTGGTCGCTGGACCGTTCCGCTATGATGTAAGTCTGGCCGTCGTCAGTCTGACGAACCGCCCGGTAACGATTTTCCTGTCCGGTCGAGAGGAGGGCGGTCAGACGATAGGTATCAGCCAGAACGGTGCCGATAGGCAGCGGCTCAAGGGGGGTGACCGACTCCCCCTCACTTTCTTCTTCGAGCGCTACGCCACAGGCGGTGCAAAATGTTTCACCGATGACATTGGCTTGTCCGCACTCACCACAAACACAGCTCTCCTCAAGCTCTATCGGCTCGGTCGTCAGCGGCGCGGAACCCATGCATCACCAGTCCACTGAAGGTTCCCAGTTTCGCCAGTTCCAGAACGGACAGGCCAGCCTCATTGCGCGCGCGACACCTTGAAGAAGGTTTTGCCGACGATGATCTCATCTCCGTCTTTGAGCGGGACGGGCGAGCCCGGCTCAAGGCGTTGTCCCCGATTGACAAACGTCCCGTTCAGGCTGCCGATATCTTCGATCGTCAGCTCAGCCCCGAATTTTATCAGCGCGTGCTTACGGGAAATCCGTGCTTCCGGGTCATCGTTTTCCATATCAACCTCAGGAAAAGAACCGGAATCCGGATCCCACCGACCAACCAGATTGTCTCCGGCCTGGAGTTCAAAGACTTTTCCCACAGTGCCACCCCGGGTGATGGTGAGCGAAGCGCTGCCGACCGCTGCCTGGTCATCGCTGAGGGCTACAGCTTCAGGGGCTGCTTCAGCTTCTGGAGTCTCTGCGGACTCATCTCCAGCGGCTTGATCATCGCTGAGGGCTACGGCTTCAGGGGCTGCTTCAGCTTCTGGAGTCTCTGCGGACTCATCTCCAGCCGCCTCCGTACTCTCCTCGCCCTCGGCTTCCGAGGTCTCAGCCGCAGCTTCTTCTGGCGCAGCTTCTTCTGCTGCGACCTCCGTACTGGCCTCAACTTCTGCGGGAGCTTCCTCTGTGGTCTGGACTTTACCCAGAACGATCGCTCCGGCTTCAAGTTTCGCCCCGCAGATATCACAGTATTCCAGGCCATCCATTTGTTCTTCATTGCATTCCGCACAGCGAATCATTTTCACCTCTCCTTCATGGGCTGCATCTGGGATGAAGCTTAATCTTGCAGCGCGTCTTTGACACTCTCAGGGTCGAGTTGCTGCGTCTTGCGGAGGCTTGCCTGAGCGGTGAGCAACTGGGTCTTGGCTGCCCCGGTCGCCAGACTCTGGGTTTTCTTCAACTCACTCTGAAGCCCCTCAAGCGCTTGGGTTGCTTTCGCATTCCCTAGCCGTTGCGTACCGGCTATCGCATTCCCCAACAAGCGTGTGGCCTTATCCGTATTGCCGGCAGCCATGGCCGCCTCGGCCTGCAACTGAATCTTGGCGACACTGACTTGATCGACCAGATTCATTACATAACCGTTGGCCCGACCAATGTCCGAGCGCTCAAGCGTGTAATTCACCACCACGTCCACGCTTTCGTGCTGGTTCTTGGCCTCGGGCGTATCGTAATACAGCTCGGTTTGCGCCAGCCGCACCCGGCCAGGTCGGCGGGGAGGTAAGACCAAGACGGCCAAGGCCGAACTTGGCGTTCCCGCTTCGATATCTCCCAGAGGCAGCGAAAGCGTCCGGTTGGCGTCAGGCGTAATCTCTTTTATCGGGTAAATTTGAGGACTGGCGCGAAAGGCTTCTTTCACCTGCACCCCGGCGCTGAGTTGCATCTCAATCCGCGCATTGGTCAGGGCGACATTCCGCAGCCCCTGGAGTTCATTGGAGAAAATATTCGGAATGGAGGCCGGAGCATCAATAAAATGATAATTGGCGCCACTCACCTCGGCCATTTCCATCAGCAATTTTTCATTGAACTCGATTCCTACCCCGAGCGTGCTGCACGAAATACGGTCGCGGTGTTGACGGGCGAGATCGAGACATTTGCGCTCCTCGTACGTCTGACCGTCGGTCAGAAGCAACAACCGGTTCAGGCGGTTCGGCGAATAATACTTCTCCACCTCGGCAAGCGCGGCTTCCATGCCCAAGGCCATTTGCGTCCCGCCACCGATCTCCAGGAGGTCGAGGTCGTCAATGGCCCGTTTCACTCCGGCGGCATCCGCCGTGACGCGGTCTGCGGTTGCCGCCACTTCGGCCCGGTCGGCAAACGCGACTACCGCTGCCTTGTCGTCCGGACCAAGATTATCAATCAGATATTTGATGGCCTCGATGACATAATCAAGCCGCTGTTCGTCGTACATCGAACCGCTGCGGTCAAGAACAATGCCAAGATTGAGCGGCAGGCGCACGCCCCCGCCCTGCGGCTTGGTCTCCATAAGCAGGTACAGGATAAAATTTTCCGCACTGCTCAGGACGGCATTACGGCTTGTCAGCGCTTGGAACCCAACAGCACCAGACACGAAAGCCTCCTTTTATCGAGGAATTTATTGAATTTTTTTATCTCACGTTTTTTGCCGGGGAGCAATATAACTCCCGTGCAGAATTATTCCTCCGGCTTGCGAAACTGGTCGTGACAGCCCTTACACGTCCCGAACATCTTTTGCATATGTTCTTTGACCGAGGCGGCATTGTTTTCTCCCGCAGCCACGGTCAGCGCGTCCGCTTCCGTACCAAGCTCTGTGGCAGAGGCGAGAAAAGCGTCCCAATTCTGCCAGATTTCTTCTTTGGCCCGGGAGGAATCTCCGCCGCTACCCTCGGGAAAGAGATCGGCGATGCGGGTCGAATGAAGGGCTATGGCGGCGGCATTCATTTTTGCCTCTTCGAGCTGGCCGGCGTCGATCTTGCCTTTCATCTCCTTGGCATTGGCTCCGATATTCTCCATCAGATAGGTACGAAACGCCACCGTCTGCTGCGGGTCCGGCATGTGGATGGGATGGTTTTCATGCCCGAAACTCAACCCACCCAGACTATGTAGCCCCCCCGCCATCACACCTACGCTGATTAACACTCCACGAACGATACGGCTGACCATCCCTCTCATGGCACTCCCTCCTCTTGCGAAAGACCTACGCTATTCCTGTTCTGCCCGACTCCTTGGAGGAATCGATTTCAGATATGTGGCAACGGCGTCGGCGTCTTCATCAGTCATGTCTTTGTATCCGCCCCCAGGCACCCCATCAATCACCACCGCCATCAGCCCTTGAACCGTATCGAAATTGGGGAGAAAGCCGGTCCGCAGCAGGGAAACGATCTCCCCCTCACTCCACCGTCCGATACCCGTCTCGTCATCCGGGGTAATATTAGGCGCGACCTCGCCGTCAATGCCAGCCGGATTCCCGGCCAGGTCGCGCGTCCGGTCAAGAGTGCCAAACACTGTGCGCGGCGTATGGCATTCCTGACAATGGGCGAGGTGTTCGCTGATGTAGCGGCCTCGGGCAATGGGGTCTGTCCAGGCTGCCGCCCGGGTTTCAATCGGTTCAAAAAACAGCCAGCGCCAGACGCGCATGGCCAGCCCGGAAAACGGAAGGGAGACTTCGTGGGGGAGATTTTCTTGCGCCACGGGCTCCAGGCTGCGCAGGAAAGCCACCAGCGCCGTGACATCCTCATCTGTCATACCGCTCAAGGCCGGATACGGCATGACCGGACTCATGACCGTCCCGTCGGGTTTCACCCCCAGCCGGATCGCGTCAATGATTTCCCGGTCCGTCCAGGTCCCAATCCCATGGACCGGGTCGGGTGTGATATTCGTCCCGTAAAACCGCCCGTAGGGCGTCTCAATCGGCCGCCCGCCCGCGTTGGCGGGCCCCTTGTCCGCCGTATGACAGCCGCACCCGCCGGCCAAGGCAAATACATACTGCCCCTGGGCGACCAGGGCCGCATTATCGGCCCAGACATTTTGGAGATAGCCGAACACAAAGCCGCACAGAAGAAAAAGACAGAAAAGCCGCACAGAACTTTTCTCATCCGCGTTTTTCATATCCTCTTGTAGAGCAGTGTGATCGACCATGAGCATGGGTGGAGGTCTTGGGGGATACGGGATGGTCTGCTAGGCTGTCAGGCCATGCACCGGCTCGGTCTCAGCGTCGTGAGTTTCCTGATTATCGGAACCGCCAGCGCCTTCTATCTGTTCTCTTCCCTCGGAGAAACAGTGCTGTATAACGCCTGGGGGTATACCATCTATGCCGACTTTGAAAGTGCCACCGGCCTGGGACCCGGTACGCCGGTCGAGATCGCCGGCGTCCGCGTCGGCCGGGTTGATACCGTCCAGCTTAGGGGCACGCGGGCGCGGGTCCGTTTAACCATGGACAGTGATATTGAGATTCAGGAAGACGCGATCGCATCCATTCACACCAAGGGTTTGCTCGGCGGCCCCTATCTTCTGATCTCGCTTGGCGGGTCGGATAAAATCATCCCCCCTGGCGGAGTGATCAGAGAGACAGAATCACCCATTGACCTGCCGGGACTCATGGACGCCTATGTTTCCAGCCGCAAGGATACGGGCGAGTAACCCCCTGCTCCCTAAGGATGGGCATTCCGGCTCCACCCTCCGCCGCTTCTCTCTTCCGCCCCTCCCCGTCGGCTATGCCGCCGGTATGACGCGGGTTTCATGCGGACTTTGCCACACTGAGGGCAACGCCATTTCTCCTGCTTGTGGGGCCGGTGCGCCTCCACTTTCATTTTTGTTCGGCAGCGCGGGCAGATCATGATGCACTCCGTCAATACCATATCATCTGAGCGGAGCCCATCCGGATTATCCGGCGAGTATCAGATCGGGGCTTGCCTGTTCTCGTCAAGGGAGCTATGGGGAGACCTTACGCGGATGATGAAAAATCACCGCCACTGCTAGTGTGGGAGTCACCGAATGCTCGACCCTTATCGAGTCCTTGACCTGACAACGGAACGCGGATTGCTGTGCGGCCAGAT
>WTHD01000340.1 GCA_011523265.1 Candidatus Binatota bacterium | reverse complement strand
CGTTCGGCGCTGTCCCTATCGGAATCACCTCAGCGCCAAGCTCGGCCAACACCGCCGGCGCTATGGTATAGGCGGCCCCATTGGCACAATCGATCACGACTTTTACTCCGTCCAGCGTGAGATGGAGGGGAAAAACGTTTTTGACAAACCGCTGATAGCGGCCAAGGGCATCGTCAATGCGGCCCGCCTTTCCGATGGATCCGGCTGTGGGACGCTCGTCATCGAGCGTGCGATTGAGCACCAGTTTCGATATCTCACCCTCCACCGCATCGGGTAGCTTGAATCCGTCGCGTGAGAAGATTTTAATGCCGTTATCCTGGAACGGGTTATGCGAGGCAGAGATGACCACGCCAGCACCCGCGCGCAGGCGGCGGGTGAGAAAGGCAATGCCTGGTGTTGGTACAGGGCCAACGAGGAAGACATCTCCGCCCATGGAACACACGCCGGACGCGAGCGCGGCCTCCAACATATAGCCCGATAAACGAGTATCCGTGCCGATAACGATGCTGGGGCGACCTGGACGATTGTGGCAGACGGCAGTCAGGGCTCGGCCAATGCGCAGGGCGGTCTCCGGCGTTATCGGCTCAATATTGGCCACCCCGCGAATCCCGTCCGTGCCGAATAACTTCGTGCGAGGCGCTCCGTCGAGCGACATTCAGATGGCCCTCTCCGCCAAAAGACAGACAAGTCCTCTATCAACAGACAAAAAAAGAGGCGGATGCAAAACAGTGAAATCCTTTTTGCACCCGCCCTTCATGCTACCATCCATCGAGCACCAACTGCGCTGGAATACGGAAGGGGCAACGACTGCCTATGCCTGACTACGCACCTGTCGGCTCCGGGTCAACTTCAACGTTGAACTGTTTCAGTATGCCGTCGATCTCGGGTCCGTCCAAGGCTTCTTTTTCCAGCAGGACTTCCGCCATCTTGTGCAGGATGTCAATATGCGTCTGGAGGAGGTCCTGCGCCCGGTTAAAGGCGTCCTTGATAATGTTACGCACCTCGGTGTCGATCTCAATGGCCGTCTTTTCAGAGTAGTCTTTGGTCTGGGTAATATCCCGGCCCAAGAAGATCTGTTCTTCTTTTTTCCCAAAGGTCATGGGGCCGAGGCTCTCGCTCATACCCCACTCGCAGACCATGCGTCGAGCCAGCTCGGTCGCCTTTTCAAGATCATCTCCAGCGCCGGTCGTGGTATGACCAAGGACCAGCTCTTCGGCCACGCGACCGCCGAACATGATGGCGAGACGTTTCAGAATATAGTCTTTGGAAAAGGTGTGGCGATCATCAACGGGCAACTGCTGGGTCACGCCCAAAGCCATGCCGCGTGGAATAATGGTGACCTTATGGACCGGGTCCGTCCCCGGAATCAACCGGGCAACCAGGGCGTGGCCGGCCTCGTGGTAGGCCGTATTGCGTCGCTCATCAAGGCTGAGAATCATACTGCGACGCTCGGCACCCATGAGGACCTTGTCCTTGGACAACTCGAAGTCGTCCATTTCGACTTTTTCCTTGTTTTTGCGAGCCGCCAGGAGCGCGGCCTCGTTCACGAGGTTCTCCAGGTCAGCGCCGGAAAACCCCGGTGTGCCTCGGGCGAGTTGAGAGACGTCAACCTTGTCGTCCAGTGGCACCCGGCGCGTATGCACGTTGAGGATTTCCTCCCGACCGCGGACGTCCGGTGAGGGCACAACGACCCGCCGGTCAAATCGCCCAGGGCGCAGTAAGGCCGGGTCCAGGACGTCCGGACGGTTGGTCGCCGCAATCAGAATGACGCCCTCGTTTGCTTCAAAGCCATCCATCTCCACCAGGAGTTGGTTGAGGGTCTGCTCGCGTTCATCATGCCCGCCGCCGAGGCCAGCGCCGCGATGGCGTCCAACCGCGTCAATCTCATCAATAAAAATGATGCACGGTGCTTGCTTTTTCCCTTGAATGAAGAGATCGCGGACACGCGAAGCCCCAACCCCAACAAACATCTCAACAAAGTCGGAGCCGCTGATCGAGAAGAACGGCACCCCGGCCTCCCCGGCAATCGCCCGGGCGAGCAGGGTCTTTCCAGTGCCGGGTGACCCAACCAGCAATACTCCTTTGGGGATACGCCCCCCCAGACGGGTAAACTTTTTCGGGTCTTTGAGAAAGGCGATAATTTCTTCCAGCTCTTGTTTGGGTTCTTCCACGCCAGCAACGTCGCTGAATGTGATACGCTGTTGGTTTTCCGTCAGCAGTTTGGCTCGGCTCTTGCCGAAAGACATGGCCTTGCCACCGCCCATTTGCATCTGGCGCATAAAAAAGATCCAAACGCCGATAAGGAGCAGCATCGGAAACCATTGAATCAGAATGGTGATATACCAAGGATCGCCTTCTTCCGGCCGCGCAGCTACTCGCACCCCCCGGTCGCGCAAGGTCCGCATGAGGTCGGGGTCGTCGGTGGGAGCGTAGGTCTTAAAGCGGTCGTCATTGCGGAATTTTCCACGAATGATCTGCCCCTGAATGACGACCTCGGAGACCTCACCTTTTTCTACAGCCGTGAAGAAATCACTAAAGACAACTTCAGGTTCTCTCGGTTGTTGGCGATTGAACAGGTTGAACATGAATAGGAAGATCACCCCGAGGACCAACCACAGTGCCAGATTAGAAGAAACCTTATTCACTCCGTCACCTTTCATGTAGCCGCTGCTAGCCTACCATAGTTCTTTATCGACCGGCAACGGGCTGACCCGCATGCGATAGACCCGCCGGGTCGCCGCCGTCACCAACGCACTCTGGCCTCTGACACAGCCCGGGATCCAGGCAATCTCCCCGTTCATTTCAACCACCGGGAATCCGGGACGAAGCGCGGGTGGGATTTTTGCATCAACCAAGACGTCCTGCACTTTCCTATGGCCTTGCATGCCAAAAGGACGAATACGATCTGCTGTACGGGCGTTGCGGACAAGACAGATATCCTCAGGGCCGGCAAGATTACAATCAAAGAGGGCCGACCAGCGGTCCGCACACCGAGCCGTACTCAGATCGCCTTGCCATTCGATAACAGCAGAAACGCTCAGGTTCCAGCGTGAGGCTAACCGCCAGTTCTGGCCGGCCTGTAAGACATAGGAATAGTCTCGCTCCGTGACAGATAGCCGCTGGGTTTGGAACATCAGCCGCATTCCCTGGCGAACGACGGCCTGCTGGCCCGGCAACTCTACCCTGCCCTGGATTTTTCCTTCGCTGAGCTCCCTCAACCGGCGCACATGGACCGCTTTCAAACCTTGCGCCCGCCCTTCCGCCCACCGGCGGAGAATGCGAGACCGTAAGGCGGCAGGCTCTCTGTCTAGGGCGGGGAGAGAGACACTATTGTCACGTCCGATGATACGCGCGCGGGCGCTCGTAGCCAGTTCTTCGAGCCAGTCCTCCTCTTCTCGGACCGTTTCAGCCAGAGAAGCCAGATGACGCCGGATTTGCGGAGAAAATTCTTGTTCTAAAAAAGGCAGGAGAACATGCCTGATCTTATTCCGGGTAAAACGCAGGTCAGCATTACTCGGGTCTGTGACATAGGACAGATTTTTTTCCCTTGCGTAGGCGTCGATTTCACGCCGCGAACAGTGCAGGAAAGGCCGAATCAGCCAGTTGTCTCTCACCGCTGGAATACCG
Source organism: Candidatus Binatota bacterium (assembly GCA_011523265.1). Classification (GTDB taxonomy): domain Bacteria; phylum Desulfobacterota; class Binatia; order Bin18; family Bin18; genus Bin18. The sequence goes on along the minus strand of WTHD01000340.1, from coordinate 2,480 downwards.
GCTACTCCACGCCGGGCGCTGCCGCGCATGAGGCGAAAGAGAACGGTCTCAGCCTGGTCATCCTGCGTATGGGCAGTGGCAATATAGTCGAGCGGAGCCGCGGCAAGACTCTCTTGAAAAAACGCATAGCGCGCTTCCCGCGCCCAGGCTTCGATTCCTTTCGGGCCGGGAGGAGGCTGGAGTTTTTTGACCGAGAGCTGCACCCGCCACTGCTGACACAGGGTTTGCAACATGTCCTGTTCCTGGTCGGACTCGGGGCGCAGGCCATGATTGACATGGAGCACCCTCAGCCGATAGCTCCGTAGCGGTACAATCGTCAGCAGGGCGGAAAGCAGGGCAACCGAATCGGGGCCGCCGGAACAGGCCACGCCAATACGCAGGCCGGACGTGTCCGGAAGCAGTTTGTGAAGAGCGGTCCAAAGCTTGTGCTCAAGGGGCAGCATGCACCTGAAATAAAAAAGGCGCTCCTGCGGAACGCCCTTGGTGTGCTGGTCTCCGGGTCACGGTCGCTACGGTTGATCCTTCCCTATTCGTCGCCTTTTGCGTTCCGCAGCACGACGGCGATGGCAGAAACGAGCGTACAGATCACGGCAATCCCAGCTACTATCTGCATAAATACCGCGAGTGGATCCATAGTCTACTCCTTTATCAACGGCGGTTTTGAACGCCGCCGTGAGATCGCTCCAGCCTAGCGGCGGGCGGACTTGAACCGCCGACCTAGGGATTATGAGACCCTCGCTCTAGCCTCCTGAGCTACGCCGCCACAAGGTGTTAAATCCGGCAGTTCGGGGAAAGTCAAGAGGAGGGGCCGGACCGCATCCGGTTTGATGGGCACCCGGGGCTTACCTTGTGGCGCGAGCGCCCGCCCAATACGCTTGTGCATCGGTCATCACGACCCGTCGGCTGCCCCGTTCGATCTGAAAGAGCCTTTTCTCCGTGATTTCAAGACAGGTCAATTTTCCGCCATAGACGAGGCCGGTATCAATCCCAATTTTATACGGCAGGTCAAAACCCACTTCCCGTTGGGGGGTATGGCCGAAGACCACGGTATACGGCAGGTCGTGTGGGTGGGCAAAAAAATCCTCACGAATCCACAGCAGGTCTTCCGCCATCTGGTCCTCCAGGCTATAGCCCGGATTGATCCCGGCATGCACGCATAAGATGGCCTCGGCCGGCAGATAGAGCCCAAGGTTCAGAAAAAATTCCCGGTGGGCGTCGGGCATGAGCGCCGTCACCTCGTGGCCGGGAGTCCAGGGATCGCACCGATAGCTGGCAAGGGTTTGGTCTCCGCCGTTCATCAGGAAGGATTGACCGTACAAGCCGTCATAGCCCAGAAAGTCGAGGAACATATCTTCGTGATTGCCCTTGAGAAACGTACAGCGACAGGCCTCAGCCGCCTTCATCCCTAAGAGCAGATCAACGACGGCCTTGGCATCGGGTCCGCGGTCAATATAGTCGCCCAGACACACCAGGTGATCTTCGGGCTGTAATGACAGCGCGGCAAGAAGGGTCTCAAGTTCTGCCGGACAGGCATGGATATCACCCACAATACACAATCGGCCGGCTCGCTCTGCCACAGCGCCCCCTTATCGTCCCGTGTAGACCGGATCGCGTTTCTCACGAAACGCTCGAATCCCTTCTTTCACATCCTCGGACTGGAGCAGTTTTCGCTGCTCTGCCATTTCAGCGGTCAGTACATCTCCCAGACCGGCACCCAACGCATTATGTATGGACGCTTTGATCGTCGCCAGCGCCAGGGGAGCATTCTTTGCCAAACGAGAGGCATAGGCGGCAACCTGCTCCCGGAAATTGTCTCCGCTGAGAATACGGTTGACCAGACCCATATGGGCCGCTTCCGTTGCATCGATCATCTCTCCGGTGAGGGCCATCTCCATACCGCGCAGGCCCGCCAAGCGGGGGAGGAAATAGCTGGCACCGCCGTCAATCGTTAGTCCACGTTTCACAAAAATCAAGGAAAAGCGCGCCGCCGGTGAAGCCAGACGGATATCGGCAGCCAGGGCCAGCGAGCAGCCATATCCGGTGGCAACCCCGTCAACTGCGGCAATCACCGGTTTGGACAGATTCCAGATCATCCGGATCACGGCGTTAAAGCCGTCTTCGGTCAGCTCTTCTCCGGGAGTTGTCGGCTGTGAGGGGGCGGCCAGTAAATCCGCGCCAGAGGAAAACGCACCGCCGGCCCCGGTCAACACAACCAGGCGAGTATCGGCGTCACGCGCGCTTTCGGCCAACGCCGCTTTCAGGGCATAGATGGTATCGCGGTCGAGCGCGTTGCGGCGCTCGGGCCGATTCAACGTCAGCCACCGGATATGGTCTTGCTTGTCAGTCAGGAGATTCTCCATCTCGCACCTCCTCCATGCGTGCCTCGAAAATCGAAGCGACATTCTCAACGACAGCCCGCTCAACGTCGGAAAAAGCGATGGGCAGAGCGCATTCCTGTTGTAAACTGGTCACTCCCCTGT
>WTHD01000348.1 GCA_011523265.1 Candidatus Binatota bacterium | reverse complement strand
CAAGCAAGCAAGCAAGCAAGCAAGCAAGCAAGCAAGCAAGCAAGCAAGCAAGCAAGCAATATACCAGCATAACAACCGCCCCGCCGAATTGGCAACACCAGACGATCTTGACCGGGGGTAATCTGTACATCATGTGCGGAATGAACTTCGTGTCCGTCGATCTCATCTACCTGGACTCACCGTTCAAATCCAACCACAACTATACTGCGCCCATCGGCCGTAAAGCCGTCGGGGCGGCCTTCAAAAATACGTGGGGGCTGGAATATCTCAAGCGCTCTTAAGAGTAAGGGACAAGAACGAGAAATAAGGGAGGAATATATGGCGGAAAAGGTCTCAAAAGCCGACCAGTCCAGCAGGACACGGACAGCCCTCCTGACCACCGCCCGTGAGCTATTTACCAAGCAGGGGTATGCCGACACATCCACCGAAGAGATTGTTCGGCAGGCGGGGGTGACCAGAGGCGCGCTGTATTATCACTTTCGAGACAAAGCCGACCTCTTCCAGGCCGTTTTCGCCGAGGTTGAAGACTCTATGCAGCGCGCAATTGTTCAGAGTGTGATGGAGGCCGAGGGCGACCCTTGGCAGCGCGCGACGGCTGGCTCCTTCACCTTCTTTCGCCTATGCCTCAATCCCGCCATTCAGCGTATCCTCTATATTGACGGTCCGGCTGTCTTGAACAGCAACACGTGGCGCGGCGAGAATGTCGGGGGTGGGATAAGCATCGTTCGGCAGAACTTACAGATGTTTATGGAGCACGGTTATATCAAAAAGTATCCACTCGAAGCGCTGACACGCCTTTGGTTTGGGGTCTACGCCGAAGCGGCCATATACATCGCCAACGCCGAGGATAGGGAGGCAGCCGTTGCAGAAGTCACATTCTGCGTGGATGAATTAGCCAACGGGCTGCGACTCCAGACCCAGGGCTGAGGGCGTAGCCGCAAGAGAGTCCTCCGAGAATGCGGATGAGTCGGAGGCGTGATCCAATCTACAGAACTGGTGCATCGAATGATTGACGCGGTTGACCCTCACTCGCTGATGAGTGCAATCACAATACAGAAGACGATGCAGAGAAAAAACCAAAGAGACATAGCTTCTGAATCAAGCCTTCCCGTTAGAGGTGGGCGTTACCGTTAGGCGGTCAGTTTGATCAGCGTCCACAGGGCTAGAGCAGTTTCCGCCGTGGTGTAGCGAGGGGCTCTCCAGAGTTTCGTAGGGTGCATCTCATGCACCAACTTTATCCGGGGCGCAGGGCGCACCCTACTTCTCGGGAAACGCGCGGAGGCCGGTGGACGCTACACGAATGTGAATTTTGCTCTAGCATACTCTTCTGACGAATCCGCTCAGTAGGGGGACAGGCGTGTCCCGACTTACTTCCCCATTTTTTCGTCCAGGAATGCGCTGACCCTATCAATCCCGATGCGTTCCTGCTCCAGAGTGTCACGGTAGCGCACGGTCACAGTCTGGTCGTCAAGCGTGTCGCCGTCAATTGTAAAGCAGTAGGGCGTGCCGGCCTCATCCATGCGCGCGTAGCGTTTGCCGATGTTCTGCTTCACGTCAAACTGGACGGCGTATTTCGGGCGCAACTCCTGATAGAGCTTCTCGGCCACCTCGGGCATGCCGCTTTTGTTGACCAGCGGAAATACCGCCGCCTTAATCGGCGCCAGCCGGGGGTGGAACTTCATATAGACTTTGCTCGGCCGGTTCTCGTCGGGTGTATAGGCTTCGCACAGCGCGGCCAGGGTCCCACGGTCGGCACCGGCGCTCGGCTCAATCACGTGCGGGAAATAGCGCTCGTTGCGCTGGTCATCAAAATAGCGCAGCTTGTCCCCCTGGCCGCAATGGGTGGCGTGCTGGCGCAGGTCATAGTCCGCCCGGTGGGCCACGCCTTCCAATTCCCCGTAGCCGGGCGCGGTAAACGGAAAACGATATTCCACATCGCTCGTACCCGCCCCCTCTTTGGCGTAGTGGGCCAGCTCATCCTGGTCGTGCTCACGTAGCGTCAGGTTCTCCCCCGCCAGACCAATAGACTGCCACCAGCGAAAACGGGTGTCGCGCCAGTACTGATACCACTCTGCGGCCTCCTCGGGATGAATGAAGAATTCGATTTCCATCTGCTCGAACTCACGCGACCGGAACGTAAAATTGCGCGGCGTGACCTCGTTGCGAAACGCTTTGCCGATCTGCGCAATCCCAAATGGCACGCGCACCCGATTGCTATCCAGCACATTCCAAAACTGGGTAAAAATTCCCTGCGCCGTCTCCGGGCGCAGGTAGGTAACCGCGGACGGGTCTTCGACCGCGCCGGTTGTGGTCTTGAACATCAGGTTGAAAGGCCGCGGCTCTGTAATCTCCCCGCCGCAGAACGGGCACGGCGGCTGCAATGTGTCAGCCACATGCCGCTCGGTAGCAAGCTGCCCAACTAATTGGTCCAGCCCAATGTCAATCAGCGATTCGTCCTGTTCTCGCCCCTCAGCCAGGAGCGTAAGCGTTTCCACGGGCTTACGAACAAGAGCCAGGTTCGGGGCAATTTTTCTAGCGGTCTTTTCTCCCCAGCGTTTCACACTTTTTATGGTCACATTCCCCGATTCATACAACTCTTTCAGAGAGGCATACCAGTCACTCTCGTGAATCATCTCCTCGATATGATCGTACCGTACGAGCTTCTTACAGTGACGGCAGGTGCTCATCAAATCGGAGAACCCGCCCACGTGACCCGAGGCTTCCCAGACTTTCGGGTTCATAATAATAGTCGCGTCCACGGGAACGATCTCGATGGGACGACCGTCCGGACCGGGGGCCGGACAGCGGACCACGTCTTGCCACCAGGCTTCCTTGAGGTTGCGTTTCAACTCAGCGCCGAGCGGGCCGTAGTCCCAAAAACCGTTAATGCCGCCGTATAACTCGGACGACTGAAAGATAAACCCGCGGCGTCGGCATAGCGAGACAATAGGGTCCATTGATTTTGTTGCGGTCTGTTTGCTCATACGGCTGATCTCATTTTTTTCTGTATTGTCCTACCCGGCGTTTTCGCAGGCGGCATGATATTGGATGGCCCTGACCTCGGCAAGGGAGCAGCCCCGCGCCCCTCTTTGCGTCAGGAATCAGACGATATACAAGTAACCGCAAGGCAGTCGTGGCTCCCTCTCCCCCGAGGGGAGAGGGTTGGGGTGAGGGGGAATATTCAGAGTACGTCTGGCAAGGAGAAAACCATGGGAAAAGCTTTGGACGGTATCCGTGTTCTTGACATGACCCACGTCCAGATGGGGCCTTCTTGTACCCAGATGCTCGCCTGGCTCGGCGCGGACGTCATCAAAGTCGAACTGCCGGGCCGGGGCGATATCACCCGCCAACAACTCCGGGATCTGCCCGATGTCGATAGCCTGTATTTCACCATGCTCAACTGCAATAAGCGCAGTATCACCATCAACACCAAGACCCCCAAGGGACAGGATATTTTTCGGAAGCTGATCAAGAAGTGTGACGTGCTGGTCGAAAACTTTGCGCCCGGCGCTCTGGACCGCCAGGGCTTCAGTTGGGAGGTCATCCGGCAGCTCAATCCGCGCATAATCTATGCCTCCGGCAAGGGGTTCGGCCCCGGTCCGTTCGCAGACTGCAAGGCATACGAAACTGTCGCCCAGGCCATGGGAGGAGCCATGAGCACAACGGGTTGGGATGACGGCCCGCCGACCAGTACGGGAGCGCAGATCGGGGATTCGGGTACGGGTATGCATCTGGTAGCCGCGATTCTGGCGGCCCTCTTTCAGAGGGAGAAAACCGGGGCCGGGCAACGGGTTGAGGTCGCCATGCAGGATGCGGTGCTGAATCTGTGTCGGGTCAAGCTGCGCGACCAGCAGCGGCTTGCCCACGGCCCCCTGAAGGAGTACCCGCAATATCCCGATAAGACCTTTGGCCCAGTCGTGCCGCGTTCCGGTAATGCCTCCGGTGGCGGCCATCCGGGGGTGGCCCTCAAATGCAAACCCGGCGGCCCTAATGACTACATTTATGTGGTCGTCCAGGCTCAAGTCTGGGGGCCGCTGATGAAGCTGATTGGCCGCGAGGAACTCATCGACCATCCGAACTATGCCACGCCGGAGGCGCGTCTCTCCCATCTGGATGACTGTTTCGCAACGATCGAGGCCTGGACCCAAAAACACACCAAGTATGAAGCCATGCAGTTTCTTAACACGGCCAATGTGCCCTGCGGCCCGATTCTGGACATGAGAGAGCTGATGGAAGACGAGTCGCTGGCCGCGCGGGACATTATCGCCGAAGTCGAGCATCGGGAGCGCGGACGGTTCAAAACGGTCGGCTGTCCGCTCAAGCTCTCCGATTCACCGGTCGAGGTCACGACTTCGCCCCGCCTGGGCGAGCATACCGAGGAAATCCTGCGGGAGCTGGTCGGTTACAGTAACGAAGAGGTTGAGGCAGCCCAGGCCGAGGGCGCGATCTGACACCGCTCAGAACCTAATCCCCGCATGTCACTCATTACCTGGTCGTGGATTTTTCTTCTCCTGTATATCGGCGGCATGCTGGCCATCGGCGTGTTCGCCCAACGACGGGTCAGGCACGCGGACGACTTTGCCACCGCGCGCGGCGCGTACGGACCGTTATTTCTCGCGTTTGCCTTTGCCGCGACCACGGCCAGCGGCGCCACCTTTCTCGGCGGCCCAGGGCTGGGCTACGAGTGGGGGCTGCCGACGATTTGGGGCAGCTTCCTATACCCGACCGGGGTGTATGTCGGCGTGTTGCTCGCCATGCGCCTGATTACCACCTCGGGCCATCGGTTTGGGAACCGCTCCATACCGGAATACCTCGGCGACCGCTACCAGTCCGACGGCATTCGGATACTCATCTCGGTCTTTTCCCTCGTGTTGTTTTTCTATCTGGCCGGCCAGTTGGTGTCCGGGCTGGTGATGTTCGAGATTATGCTGGGCATGTCGCCCCTGTGGGCGCTGGGCATCACCACCACCGTGTTGTTGATTTATGTCGTGCTCGGCGGCGCGCATGCCGACATCCTGACCGACGGGGTGCAGGGCTTCATGATGCTGCTGGTCGCGGTGGTGGTGATCGTCCTGTTTCTGACCGGATTTGGGGTAGACGGCGAAAGAGCGGGCATCCTGGGCATCATCGACCGCCTCTCCGCGCAGGATACGCACCTGGTCGGTGTGCTGAATTCCGAGACCGCGCTGTATCATTCCTGGTGGTCCGTTTTCGCCATTTTTGTTTCGCATATACCGCTCGGCCTGCTGCCCCATCTCGGGAACAAACTCTGGGCCTTAAAGAGCGTGAGCCAACAGAAATCGTTTATCAAGCTGGCCTTCGCGTTTGGGCTGACGCTGGGCATGCTCGGGTTGGGCGGTCTCCTCGCCCGTGCGATATTGGGCGATGCGCTGTATGCCGAGGGGGCGAACCCGAATCAGGCCCTGCCCCTCCTCTTTATCGAGTTATTTCCAACCTGGCTCGCCGCGCTTATTGGGGTCGGTGTGCTGGCGGCGATCATGTCTACCGCCGATGGGCTGGTCATATCCTCGTCCCAAGTGATTGCCAACGATCTCTACCGTCGGTCCATCGTGCCTCGCCTCAAGAATCCCCCGAATGCCGAACAACTGGACCAGCGGGTTTTATCCATCAGTCGGGTGGCGACCGTCGTCGTGCTGCTGCTGTGTACCGTCCTGGCCTGGGCTTTGGTCGAGACCAATATCGCGCTCATTGTCTGGATCGGGAACGGCGGCATGATGGCGGCCTTTGCCGGCCCCCTCGTGGTCGGCGCGCTCTGGCGTGGCGTCACCCGCAAAGGCGCCTATGCCGGCCTGGTCAGCGGTTTCGTCACCTTCCTCGTGCTGCACACCCAAATGATAGACCCCGCCTGGTTCGCGCCCGGCATGCTGCACACCGCCGCCGCTTGGCTGTACGCCGAGGGACCGAGTCCGTTCTCCTGCGCAACGATAGGGGAACTCATGTCGGTCGCCTGTACCTACGTCGTATCCAAAGCAACGCAACCGTTGCCCGAGTCGCATGTGAAGGCGTTGTTTGAGTCTTGAATAAGTTTCGAGGATAGATATACAGGCCACCTGAACTGACACGGCATAAAAAGGGGAATAACATACTTGACACTACCAGCCAGAGCGCCTATTCTTCGTCCGACTCTG
>WTHD01000344.1 GCA_011523265.1 Candidatus Binatota bacterium | reverse complement strand
GGTGAATATTTTCTATACCGCGCCCACCGCCCTGCGCGCGCTGATGAAAGAAGGCGACGCTTGGCCGGCCAAATATGATCTGTCGAGTCTACGCATTCTCGGCACGGTTGGCGAGCCGATTAAGAGCCCCGAATGGCACTGGTATTTTCAGACCATCGGCCAAGAACGCTGCCCGATTGTCGACACCTGGTGGCAGACCGAAACCGGCGGGATTCTGATCACTCCCCTCCCAGGAGCCACCAAAACCAAGCCCGGGTCGGCCACCCGGCCCTTCTTTGGCGTCCAGCCCTGTCTGGTAGACGACCAAGGCACGGAGATCGCAGGCAACGGGGTCTCTGGGAATTTATGCCTCAAGTTCCCATGGCCGGGCATTATGCGCACGGTATACGGCGACCACGAACGCTTTATTCAGACCTATTTCTCCAGCTACCCGGGTAAATACTTCTCGGGCGATGGCTGTCGACGGGATGAAGACGGCTACTACTGGATTACCGGACGGGTGGACGATGTGATCAACGTGTCCGGGCACCGTTTGGGAACCGCCGAGATTGAGGGCGCGCTGGGCAAGCATCCGGCTGTGGCCGAGGCCGCAGTCGTGGGGATGCCGCACGACCTCAAAGGGCAGGGAATCTATGCCTTTGTGACGCTCAAGACCGGACAGCAGTCCTCTTCGGACATGGTGAAAGAGCTGAATAGTACGGTTCGCCGAGAGATCGGCCCGCACGCCACCCCGGATAAGGTGCAGTTCGCCGACGGGCTGCCCAAGACGCGGAGCGGAAAAATCATGCGGCGCATCCTGCGGAAAATCGGCGAAGGGGCGATCGATCAGCTCGGCGATACGTCAACCCTGGCCGACCCCTCCGTGGTCGATCAATTAGTCGAGGGCCGGCTCTAGGCAGGGGTGAGCCTCATCGCATGGCCCTGCGGTTTCACAACACCCTGACGGGCAAAACCGAAGAGTTTGTCCCGCTCAGACCTGGCGAAGCACGCATGTATGTGTGTGGGGTCACGGTGTATGACCGCTCTCATATTGGTCATGCACGGGCCCTGGTCGCCTTTGATGTCATCTATCGTTATCTCAAGTTCTCCGGTTATGAGGTGACTTTTGTCCGTAATTTTACGGACGTGGATGACAAGATTATCAACCGCGCCAACGAGCGAGGCATTTCTGCCGAAGAGCTGACCGACACCTATATTCAGGATTTCAATAACGATATGCAGGCACTACGCTGTCTGCCGCCTACGCATGAACCCCGGGCCACCGAACATATTCCGGCCATGCTCACCCTTATCCAGGAGCTCGAAGCCAAACATCTCGCCTATGCGGTGGATGGGGACGTGTATTATGCGGTGGATCGTTTTGCCGAATACGGCAAGCTGGCCCACCGGCGGTTGGAAGACATGGCGGCCGGGGCGCGTATAGAAGTGGACGAGCGTAAGCGCCATCCCATGGACTTTGCCCTGTGGAAGTCCAGCAAGCCCGGCGAGCCGGCCTGGGACAGCCCCTGGGGTAAAGGCCGGCCCGGCTGGCATATCGAGTGCTCGGCCATGAGTAGCAAATATCTGGGCCAGCCCTTTGACATTCACGGCGGTGGCGCCGACCTGATTTTTCCCCATCATGAAAACGAGATCGCCCAGTCCGAAGGAGCCAAGGGCTGTGCCTTGGCCCGCTACTGGCTGCATAACGGTATGGTGACCGTTGAGCAGGAAAAGATGTCGAAATCTTTGGGCAATTTCCTGACCATCGAGACGGCGCTGAGCAAGGTCTCCACGCCGGAAGTCTTACGTCAGGTCTTGCTCTCGTCTCACTATCGAATGGCACTCGATTTCTCGACCCAAAAACTGGCAGAGGCGGAAAAGGGACTGGCGCGCATCTATGAAACGCTCGCCCGTGCCGACGAAGCGATTGGTGACGGTACAGTGGACGTAACCGATGACTCTTCCTTCATCCTCCAGTTCCGTGAGGCAATGGATGATGACTGCAATACACCCCGCGCCCTTGGTCTGATCTTTGACGGTGTGCGCCATATGAATCGTGAGCTGGATGCCGGCCAGATCACGGAGGCGACAATCCTCCGGTCTGAAATCGCAAAAATGGGAGGGGTTCTCGGCCTGCTTCAAGAACCTCCCGCACAATTTTTAGAGCATCAAAAGCAGACTGGCCTGGCTGAAGCCAGCCTCACGCCTGAGGCCATCGAGGCCCTGATAGACGAACGGGCCGCCGCTCGGAAAGAGAAGAATTTTCAGCGTGCGGACGAAATTCGCGCGCAGCTTGCTGAGCAAGGAATCGTGCTCAAGGATAGTCCGACGGGGACGACATGGACGGTGAAGTAACGGTCGTTGAAAGCCATAACTATCGTCCGTTCCTCCACCCAGACCAACTCGGACCAATGTAAAAGTGAAACCTGTTGGTTTTGCTCTCGTACTGCTCGCGCTTATCCCACTGTTTACGGGGTGTGGCAATAAGGGCTCGTCCGAACAGGAGAAGCCGGCGGTCGTGGTGTTTGCCGCTGCCAGCCTGCGTGATGTTGTCCGGGATATTGGCGTGCGCTTTGCTGAGATGCATCAGGTTGACCTGATCTATAATTTCGCCGGGTCCAATACCCTGGCACAGCAGCTTCGGGCCGCTCCGGCGGCCGATGTTTTTTTGTCGGCGAACCCGGACTGGATCGATATGCTCGAAAGGGCGGAGTTGATCCTACCTGGATCGCGCCGCAATTTTTTGTCGAATCGTCTGGTGCTCATCAGTCGAAAGGATGCTGAGGTCCAGTTATCCGTGCCTCGCATGCTGCCCGCACTCGCATTCAGCTTCCTGGCTCTGGCTGACCCTGAGGCGGTGCCCGCCGGACGCTATGCCAAGACTTTCTTGCGGGCGGTCAAAACGGCAGACCACTCGATCTGGGAAGCCGTCAAAGATAAAATCGTTCCCACTGCCGATGTCCGGGCGACCCTCGGCCTGGTGGAGTCTGATCCCAACATCGTTGGCATTGTGTATCGAACGGATGCCATGAGTTCAGACCAGGTGCAGGTCGTGTATGAGGTTCCACCTGGTTTGCACCAACCGATCGTCTACTGTGCCGCGGCCCTCAAGAATCGTCCTCAGCCCACACTCGTGGCTCAGTTCCTCGACTTTTTGCACAGCCCCGTAGCCCGCGCAATTTACAACACGCAAGGGTTTGTTGTAGACGAAGGAGGAACTCGTCCGCTGTCGTGACTGCCATGAGTCCCGAAGTATTATCGGTTATCCTGCTGACGCTCCAAGTCGCAACCGTATCAACCCTGATCGTGCTGCTGCCAGCCACGGTCCTGGGCTATGTCCTGGCCCGATACGAATTCCCCGGCAAGAACGTCCTGTCTGCGCTGGTCGGCTTACCGCTCGTTCTGCCGCCCACCGCGGTCGGCTTTCTCTTGTTGCGGCTGTTTGCGGTCGATGGACCCTTAGGGCGAGAGACGCTCGGGTTTGATCTGAACATATTGCTCACCTGGAAAGGGGCGGTGATTGCGACGGCGACCATGTCCCTCCCGCTCGTTGCACGGACGGCAAAGGCGACGTTTGAAGGCATCAATCCTCGGCTCGAATTAATGGCCCATACCTTAGGATATGGTCGGCTGGCCACTTTTTTCCAGTACAGCTTGCCCATGGCCCGGCGTGGCTTGCTGGGGGCCGTCATTCTCGGCTTTACTCGCGCCATGGGTGAGTTCGGCGCCACGGTCACCATTGCCGGCAATATCCCAGGCCGCACGCAAACAATAGCTTCTGCTATTTTCAGCGCCCAGCAGGTCGGCGCGCAGGCCAGAGCCGACTTTTTCATGTTGGTTGCCATCGTCTTAGGCTTCCTCGCCATTCTGGGTGCTGAACTGCTGGGACACAGACGCACGCTCCCCAGTCTGGCCCGCCCATAATGACTAGTGTCCCACCTACCCACGATAGTCTGCAGGACGGTTCGCTTGATGGCCTGACGGTACAGGTCCGCCTCCCACTGGACCGTTTTGAACTGAATATAGATTTGCATGCCGAAAAACATGTGACTGGGATTTTCGGTGTCTCCGGGGCGGGCAAAACCAGCCTGCTGGAAACGATTTGTGGTGTCCGGCGCCAGGCGCGAGGAATTATTACGCTGGGGAAAGAGACGTGGCTGGATAGCGACCGGAAGGTATTTGTCAAGCCATCGCAACGCCATATCGGGTATGTCCCCCAGGATGGTTTACTTTTCCCGCACAAGGACGTCCGGCACAATCTGCTGGCCGGCAGGAAACGCGGTGTGCGGCGCGGCCACCCCGTCCAGCAGACGTTTGAGACCGTGGTCCACATCCTCGAACTCGACCCGCTCCTCAAACGCGACGTGCATGCCTTGTCCGGTGGCGAACGGCAGCGCGTCGCCCTCGGACGTGCCCTGTGTTCCGGACCGCGCTTGCTTCTGCTTGATGAGCCGTTTGCCTCGTTGGACGTTGCCCTGAGACGCAAACTCCTGCCCTTTCTGCGGCGGGTGCGGGCGGAATTTCAGATTCCCATGCTGTTCGTGTCGCACGACCCGCTCGAAGTACAGGCCCTGTGTGACGATCTGATCGTGCTCAAAGACGGGACGATTATCTCGCACGGCGACCCACGCGCAGTGCTGACCGCCTCCGATATCTTCCCCCTGGCCGAACAGCACGGCTTCGAGAATATTCTGCCCTGCTACGCGGTGGAGGGAAGTGGCAGTACCGGCCAGGTGCGCTTGGGCGAAGGAGGAGACGCTGAACGAGCACCGATCGAGTTGGTGACGCTCCGCTCCGAGGCACAACCGGGCGAGGCGCTGCTGGCCGGTATTCCCGCACACGACATTATGTTGGCCACGCAGCGGCCAGAAGGGCTCTCCGCCCGCAACGTTCTGCCCGCCCGTATCACCCAACTCCGTTCCGTCGGTCATGTTGGGCTGGCAACGGCCGAACTCAGCCCCGACCTTCCTCCACTGACCGTTGAGGTGACTGAGAAGTCGTTTGTTGAGTTAGGTCTGCGGGTTGGGAGCGAGGTCTTCCTGGTGATTAAGGCAACCTCGTGTCGATTGTACCGCACGGGAGAAAGTCGTAGGGCATAATCTCCTTCCGAAAGGGGAGCAGGTCCTCTTTCCTCTCGACGGCCGGACTTGCGCTTTCACGGTCGGCGACATAGGTTTGGGACCCGATTTTCTCACAACGCGCCCGTAGCTCAATTGGATAGAGCACCGGGCTTCGAACCCGTAGGTTGGGTGTTCGAGTCACCCCGGGCGCGCCTTTTGAAAGAAATCCCTTGTCCTTCCCACACAAGAGAGCCGGGCTTGAAAATTCTGAAAATTGCTTTGGGATTCGCGCTCAGCCTTGGCTGTGGCTATCTGGCCGTGCGTGACGTGGTATGGGCCGAAGTCGTCCAAGCCTTTCGCTTCGTAGACCTCGGCCTCCTCATCCTTTCGACGCTCTGGCTCGGCCTTGTTTTTCTCGTGCGGGCGTATCGCTGGCAGCTGCTCCTTGCGCCGGTTGCTTCTGTACCCGTTTCGGTCTTCTTCTCGGCAACGCTCATCGGGTTTATGGGCAATAATATCCTTCCGTTGCGGGCTGGAGAATTGTTGCGACTGTACGCCCTAGCTCGTTTAGGGCGGGTCTCAACGAGTCACGCCCTGGCAACCGGAACCCTGGATCGCGTGTTTGACATGCTGCTCATAAGTCTGCTCCTCGGTATCAGCCTCCCTCTCATACCTGGCCTGGAGGGATATGCTGCAACAAATGCGCTGTTCTTGAGTCTCATCGTTATGCTGCTCGGATCAGCTTGGTTTCTGGTTCAGGAAGACAATCGGAGATGGGTGCGAAGAGTGCCACAGCGGATACAGCCCAGGATCGAAGAATTCCTGGATAGTCTCCAGGTTCTGCGCAGTGGTCCACTCTTCTTGAAGACCCTGGCATTCTCGACGGCGATATGGGGCGGCATGGTAATCTATTTTTGGCTGTTATTGTACGCCTGTGCCTTTTCTCTGCCGATTGAAGCGGCGCTCGTCGTTATGCTGCTGCTGGCTGTGGGTGTTGCGCTACCGGCTGCGCCGGGTTTTATTGGTGTCTTTCAATATGCCGTGGTGCTCGCCTTGTCTTTCTTCTCCGTGCCCAAGGAAGCGGCGCTCAGTTTTTCTGTTGTCGCCCACCTTGCCCAAT
>WTHD01000487.1 GCA_011523265.1 Candidatus Binatota bacterium | reverse complement strand
ATTATCATATTGCCCAACTGCGGGCGGTCTATGTGGCCGAGAGCCGAGAGCAGGCCTGGGACGATGTGGAACCGCATCTGTACTATATGATGAGTTCCTATGACCGGCGTTTTAAGGAGGCTGACGACCTGCCCTGGAGCGACTCGGTCATGTCCACCCCGACGGTGCCACCGGTAGGTGAGCTGCGCCACGTCAAGGACCTGTCCTTTTTTCAGGCGCCGCTCATCGTCGGTACGCCGGACGACGCCATTCAGGAGATCGAGCGCTACAGCGCGGAAACACGCGTCACCCATCTGGTGATGTGGATGCAGATGGCGGGGCTTGATCCGAAAAAATCACAGCGCTCAATGGAGCTGTTTGCCAAAGAAGTCATGCCGCATTTTCGGTAGGAGGGAGTCCGTCTTATGTCGTCTACCGCACGTGTTGCTGGTGTCTGTGATCCGGCATTCAAGGCCGTCCGCGAGGCGCTTGAGCAAAATCTGGCCGATGGCAAAGAAATTGGCGAGTGTGTTGCCGTTGTCGTGAATGGGAAGACGGTTGTTGATCTGTGGGGTGGGTATAAGGATCGAGCACGGACGCAGCCCTGGGAGCGGGATACCCTCGTGTGCATGTTCTCGGTCGGAAAGCCGCTCTCCATCCTGCCGGTGTTGATCCTCGCCGATCGGGGTCGGATTGCCCTGGACCAGCCCGTCTCCCGTTATTGGCCGGAATTTGGCCAAGCCGGGAAAGAGCATATTACCGTCAACCACGTGCTTTCTCATCAGGCAGCTATTCCTGGGGCGCTCAAGGCCCGCAAAGGCGATGCCTACCATTGGGGAAACATGGTCCGGGCTATCGAGGAACAGGAGCCGTTATGGGAGCCCGGCACGAACGGCTGCTACCATACGGTTAGCTTGGGCTATCTGACCGGTGAGTTGGTGCGGCGCGTCACCGGAAGGACTATCGGCCAGTTCTGGCGTGAAGAAATAGGCCTGCCGCTCGACATCGACTACCATTTTGGTCTGTCCGCGGCGGATCAGCAGCGTTGTGCGGAAATCTACGAAGCGCCTCACGGGCCGTTCATGGACGCGATCCGGGATACGAATACCCTCCTCGGCAAATGCTGGGTTCCCTTGCCGTTACAGGACCACGAAGAGGATTTTAACAGCGAGTTATATCGGGCCGCGGAGATGCCGTCTTTTAACGGCCAGGGTGTCGCCCGCGGTGTGGCCCGGCTGTTTTGCATCCTGGCCTGCGGCGGTGAACTTGAGGGTACGCGTCTGCTGAGTCAGGCCCTGGTTGAGCATGCCATGACCGAGGCGTGGTATCAGACCGACGCGCTCGGGCTGACGTGTCGGATGTCCAACGGCGGCTTTATGCTGCGCAACCCCGAGTTGACCTCGTATAACCACAATCCCAGATCGTTCGGGCACCTGGGTCTGGGCGGTGCCATCGCCTTTGGCGACCCGGACGCCAGACTGGGCTTCAGCTTTTGTGGCAATCGCATGGCGCCAATAGGCGACCTCGGGCCGTATGCGAGCCGGTTGCTCCAGGCGACAGCAGCCGCACTGTAGGGCCGAATCCGTCTGTTCAGTATCGACACCATTTTCGGTAAGCGGGTGAAGTAGGAGAATGGGTAGGTATCAGAGCCGTCTCTTGGTATGCTGTAGGTGGAGGGTCCGATGACGAGTGTCCCAATACATGGGCAGAGTCCACCACTGGTGCTGCATACGCGACCGGCCATCGACCTGAGCCCTGAGCAATTCTATGAGTTCTGTTTGCTTAACCGCGAGTGGCGCATTGAGCGAACCGCTGAGGGAGACCTGCGGATTATGGCGCCAGTCGGCGGAGAAACGGGCAGTCGGACTGCGATCATCACCTCAATGCTCACAACCTGGGCGTTGCAGGACGGAACGGGCGTCGCCTTTGACTCTTCTACCGGATTTACCTTGCCGAACGGGGCAACCCGTTCCCCCGATGCCGCTTGGGTGCAACGCGCCCGCCTGACGGGATTGACGGCCGAACAAAAGGAAAAATTCCTGCCACTGTGCCCCGACTTCGTGGTTGAATTACGTTCTCCATCCGATGATCTCGGGAGTGTGCAGGAGAAGATGCGGGAATACCTGGACAATGGGACGCAGTTGGGTTGGCTGATCGATCCCTCCACGCGCCAAGTCTACGTCTACCGTCCGTCTGCCACAGTTGAGCGTGTGGAGGATCCATCCCATATGTCAGGGGACCCGGAACTCCCCGGCTTTGTGCTGGAACTGACACCCATTTGGGAACCGCCTTTGTGACCCCTCTGCGGCAATACTCAGAATTAGCCTAGAACCATAAGGATTGCCTCTTTACTTATCAAATTGAAAAGATGACAGGCAGTGAAAGTTATCAGCCGCAAGGCGCTTCCGGTTAAGATTCGGACAGAAGCGGAATATGACCGGATGAACGCAATTATCCGTGAACTCGTTGACCGGGACGACGAGGATCTTTCGCCCGAAGAAGAGCGGCTTTTAGACCTCCTCAGTGACCTGATTCAGCAGTATGATGAGGAATGCTATCCAGTCAAAGATTTGACGCCGCACGAGATGCTACGTTCCCTTATGGATGATAACGGCCTCCGTCATCAGGCCGTCTGGCAGATATTCGGCTCCCGGAGCGTAGCCGCAGAGGTGCTCGATGGGAAGCGAACTATCAGCAGGACACAGGCGAAGAAGCTTGGGGATTTTTTTAAGATCGACCCTGCCGTCTTCCTTGAGCAGAAGAGTATGAAGGACCCTCCCCTGTCATGACATGAAACGTCCGGAGCGCCCACGCGGAGCAGCGAGGCTCCAATGCATCATTTATCGTCGACCGGAACGGTGCTCTGAAACGCTATTTTCGCAATCCACGCATTGCTCTCGGGGAGACACCGCAGGCTTGCCGCTCTACACCACTTTGCGTATAGTATTCGTCATGGCCGTTGCCGAAGACAAATCCTGGGAATACACCCTGGGCCGTATTGACGAGCGGACCGAGAACATCGAAAAACGTCTTACCCGAGTGGAAGCGGAGGTGGCCGCGGTCAAAGACGCCCTGCTCACCAAAGGCACCTTCTTTACTGTCCTCGGGATAGTCTCTTCTATCATTGTCGCTTTTCTAGTTTATATCGTTTCCCATCTCGACTAACTCCCTGGGCCGGCACCCTTCTTTGGCACCCAACGTCTTTATTCAGCCCTCTATAACTCCGGGTGCTGCTTGTGCCACTCGGTGGCCTGCTCATACGCATAGCCAACCTGACAGATGGTCTGCTCGTCAAACGGCTTGCCGGCAATCTGGAGACCGACGGGCAAACCGTCCGCGTCAAAGCCGCATGGCACCTGAAGGGCCGGTAGACCGGTGAAATTGAAAATCGGGGTATAGACGCTGAAGTCCGTGGAAACGATGCTCAGGCCGGGCGAGTCTTCGGCAATCCGGTTGACCTGAAAGCCGGCGGTGGGCAGCATCAAAACATCGACGCTGGTGTCGAGGGCGTTGAGGAGGTCGTCTCGCACCTGGGCACGGACCTGGGCGCCCATCAGGTATTGGGCCCCGCTGACCAGGAGACCGTAGGCCACAAAGAGTTTGGCGTGGAGATTATACTGCTCTCCGCAGTTGCGCACATTGTCCACGTGGATGGCGGCGCACTCGGAAAATAATCCCGGCCACTCAATGGCCTGGAGTTGGGCCAGCGTAATGGAAGGAACATCGACAATTTCCGCTCCGAGACTCTCGAACTGCTTGACTGCCTGGTTATAAGGTCCGAGCAGCTTGGGGTCGCAGTTGTCCTCATAAATGGAACGGAGCAGCCCGATCCGCATGCCTGTAATGTCCTGACCGAGCTTCTGGGTAAAGTCCGGCACGGGCGTGTTTGCCGAGGCCGGGTCCAACGGGTCATAGCCGGCACAGCCTTGCAGCATGAGGGCTGAATCGGTCACGGTTCGGGCGAGTGGGCCGGTATGGTCGAGGCTCCACGAGAGCGGATACACGCCCGCTCGACTGACACGCCCATAGGTCGCTTTGAGCCCGACAATGCCGCAGCACTGGGCCGGCCAGCGGATGGAGCCGCCCGTACACGATCCCATGCCGGCATAGGCCATCCCCGCGGCGGTAGACGCCGCGGTGCCGCTGCTCGACCCGCCGGCGTCGTGGGCCAGGTTCCAGGGATTATGGGTGGGCTGGTAGTAGGACTGTTTGGTGGGAAAACCATAGGCAAACTCATAGGTCGCGGTCTTGCCCAGGACCAGCGCGCCGGCTTCCTTGAGTTTGGCCACCGAGGTGCAGTCCTGCTCGGCCACATAATGCTCCAGCGATTGGGAGCCGCAGGTGGTTGGCCCGCATTCATAGATGTCTTTGATGCCGATTGGGACGCCGTGCAGGGGGCCGCGATAGGTCCCGCGCTGAATCTCGGCCTCAGCCGCGCGGGCCGCTTCCATCACCTCGTCTCTGAAAACCGTATTAAAGGCATGGAGCTGAGGTTCGAGCTGCTCCACTCGGTCCAGCATGGCCTGGGTGACCTCGACCGGAGAGACATCTTTCCGCTGAATATTCCCGGCCAACTCCTCAATCGACATATAGGCGAGTTCTCGGGCAGCCGTCATGATGCTCCCCCTTTCTTATCGAGCGCATGCACCAGCACGGGCTCGCTCTCCGGCATACTCATGCCCTCAACCAGTTGGCGGGATTGCCGCATGTCTTCCACGACCCGCTGCCAGCGCAGGAGGTTTTCATACGGGACCAGCAACTTATCGAGTTCGGCATCGGTCAGCTCTAGGTCCCACTCGGCGAGTTTCGCTGCAATGAGGGCTTTTGTGTCCATGCTCTTCTCCTACTTCAGTTCCGTTTCCACAAAGACGAACTCGTAGTCATTGGCGTTAATCACATCGTGTTCGACCCCGATATTCCGAAAATAGGGGACACCCTGGGTCAACTCGGCTTCATGGTCGCCGTCCGGGGCTTTCAGCAATAACTTGCCCGTTGTCATGGGGACGACAACATAGTCGTACTCGTGCCGGTGGTAGCCGGTGGCCGCACGGGGGGCGAAACGCCACTCCGTCACGCGCACGCGCTCATTCTCGATGAGAACGGTCGAGCGGGCCTGCTCCTGCGACATACAACCCTCCTTCCCTGTTGCTGTGGAAAGAGCGTAGCGCAAGAATTTTGAGATGCAACTCTTTTCGTTGTGACAGGCTGAGCGGCGACGACGGCAGGGTCGTGAGTCCAGCCGGGCGGGATTGCAGATTTTGGCCGGGAGCTAGGAGCGCTCAGCAGCTACCCACTCACGCTGCATCCGGTCCGAGTGGAGGCCCATGCGTGGCTTCCGCTCGGGAATAATCTGATAACAGGTGGACTGAGCGGTCCCGAGTCCGCAGAGTGTCTCATACCCGGCTGACTGTCGCCAGCGCTGGCACTCCGCGGTGCTGCCCCAAGAGCTGAGCAGGACATAATGCACGGGAGCCCGTTGCGGAACGATGCCGGCGACCTGGGTGAAGACATAGGGGGTCTGGATACGTTCGTTCTTGAGTGCCTCATAAGGCAGGATACCAAAGCTCGCGATGTCCGAGAGTGCGCCGCTGACCTGATCGGACTCCGTGTCTGAAAGCGGAGTATCCCGGAGCAGCATGGTTTCGTTCAAGATAATGCCAGTCGCCGTTTCGTTGTCCGCCAGTATCCGTCCCTTGCGGATATAATAGGCGGTCCACCATTTTTCTCGGGCTTCATCCTGGACTTTCACATGCTCGCGGTCGCGCTGCCAGTCTTCCATGGCTTCAAGCGTGTCAAACTTGGCAAAGAAGAGCCACCAGGAAGTGCCTGCAATCGGCCCGCCATAGGTTTCCCGAAAGCCCGCCTGTGCCACGGCGTGGGGCATGAACTGTTCATGGCGTTTGATGTAGGCGTCCAAGCGTTCCGGGCGTGGACGAAAGCCGCCCTCGGCAATGTGCAGGGTAGAGGAGAAATCTTCAGCCATGGCGCCCTCCCTTTTTCAGCACCAGAAGTGCTGGGGCGAGTGTACTCAGCCGCGATTTGAGAGGCAAGCTTGGGAATAGGGTTTTTTGCCAGAGCTGAAACTTTGCACAACATTTGCAGCCGGTCGGTAGTGTCTTAGTTTGAATTTTTTCCTCTCCGCGTTCGTCACGCCATTCCCTCACGCCTCCTGGGAGAGCGGCCATCTTGGCCGCTTGCGGGCTGGAAGCCCGCACTCCTGGCC
>WTHD01000468.1 GCA_011523265.1 Candidatus Binatota bacterium | reverse complement strand
TTGCCATAAGGGATGTATAGCAAAACTAAATGGTAGCGTCAAGTATATAGTTCCCCTGCACTTCATGTGATTCAAAGAGGGAGCGAAAGATATTTTCGAGGAGTGCGTCTCCCTTTTGGAAAGGCTTCACAAGAGTTTCGAGCAGTGTTAATTCACTGCTGACGATTTGGAACTGCCCTTCTTGGGCGTGCTGCCACAATGGTTCGAGCAAAGTTCGGTACGGTTCAATCCGCTCGACGCTATAGATAAATCCATTGGCATCAAGATAAATGGGACCACGAGCGGGCAGAGTCAACGATCCCATGCGTCGCGCTCTTTTTTGATGGCGGCATCGACCTCTTCTGCTGTGTGAAAGAGACGTTGCCCCGGTGCTCCGGCCAAAATATCGACAGCCGATTGACGAGCGGTTGATGCTCGCTGGGGGAGAACGATGACGTCTACAGACTCTCCCGCTTGGAGGGTGTCATCAATCACTTCAATTTTTCCCCCTGGGAGCACCGTGGTCTTGATACGCAAGGCCGACTGCATGCTATATCCTCCTCTTCTATTTATAGGTTTCACAAAAACGCACAAAATGAGAAAAGTCCAGACCTTGACACGAATAGGGATTGCCATGCAGTCTCTTCCTGCAAGACATAATGAGGGGATCAATGCCTGACAAAAAAACGACTCCGTACGGTTCGTGGAAATCCCCTATAACATCAGACCTGATCGTGGCCGGAACGGTGGGCTTGGGCCAGGTTCGGCTGGATGGAGAGGCGGTGTACTGGATAGAACAGCGGCCGACCGAGGGCGGGCGGAATGTCATTGTACGACGCACGCCTGACGGAACGATAGACGACCTGACGCCGGCGCCCTTTAATGCCCGGACGCGCGTGCATGAGTATGGGGGCGGAGCGTATGCCGTCCGGGACGGCACGCTCTATTTCTCAAGTTTCATGGATCAGCGGCTGTATCGGCAGACCGAGGCGGCCGAGCCCGAGCCCCTGACCTCGGAAGATGGACTGCGCTATGCCGACGCCATTATTGACGCCCGGCGCAGCCGTCTGGTCTGTGTGCGCGAAGATCATCAAGTTGCGGGGCAGGAGGCGGTGAATAGCCTGGTCGGTATTGATCTCGGCAGCGGAGAAGAGACGGTCCTGGTCTCCGGGAGTGATTTCTATTCCAACCCGCGACTCAACCCGGATGGCACCCAACTCGCCTGGCTGTCGTGGAACCATCCGCGCATGCCCTGGGACGGTACCGAGCTGTGGGTGGGAACGGTCCGCCCGGACGGTTCCCTGGCCGATGTGGGGCTGGTGGCCGGCGGCGACGCGGAGTCGATTTTTCAGCCCGAGTGGTCGCCGCTCGGCATCCTGTATTTTGTGTCGGATCGCTCCGGCTGGTGGAATCTGTACCGGGTGCGCAACGACAGCGTTGAGGCGCTGTGGGAAAAGAACGCGGACTTTGGCCGGCCGCAGTGGGTGTTTGGCATGACGACCTATGCCTTTGCCTCTGCCGACCGGATTATCTGCACCTACGCGGAAAACGGAACCTGGCATATGACCAGCCTCGATCCGGGGACGCGGCAATGCGATGCCATTGCGCTGCCGTATACCGAGGTGGGCGAGGTACAGGCTTCATCGGGCAAAGCGGTGTTTCTGGCGGGTTCGCCAAGCGCCCCGCCCGCCGTCGTCCAACTCGACCTGGACACCCACGCCCTCAGCGTCCTGCGTCAGTCCAGCCAACTCGACCTGGACCCGGACTATCTGTCAACGCCCCAGGCTATTGCCTTTCCAACCGAGCACGACCGGACCGCGTACGGCCTGTACTATCCACCTACAAACGCTGACTACGCGGCCCCAGAAGAGGAACGTCCGCCGCTGGTCGTCAAAAGTCACGGCGGACCCACCTCGGCCGCGCAGACGGCCCTTGATCTGCGTATTCAGTACTGGACGAGTCGCGGCTTTGCCGTTCTGGACGTGAACTACGGGGGCAGCACTGGCTATGGACGGGCCTACCGCCAACGCCTGAACGGTCAGTGGGGTATCGTCGATGTAGACGACTGCGTCAACGGGGCGAACTATCTGGTCGCCCGAGGCGAGGTCGATGCCGAGCGACTGACCATTACCGGCGGCAGCGCCGGGGGATACACGACCCTGTGTGCATTGACCTTTCGCAACACGTTTCGGGCCGGGGCGAGCCATTACGGGATCAGCGACCTCGAAGCGCTGGCGCGCGACACCCATAAGTTCGAGTCCCGCTACCCGGACAATCTGGTCGGACCCTACCCGGAGCGACAGGACGTCTATCAGGCGCGCTCGCCGGTGCATTTTACCCAGCAACTCTCGTGTCCGTTGATCGTCTTCCAGGGCGCGGAAGATAAGATCGTCCCGCCAAATCAGGCCGAGCTGATGGTGGCGGCCCTCAGAGTGAAAGGGTTGCCGGTCGCCTATGTCCTGTTTGCGGGTGAACAGCACGGCTTTCGCAAAGCCGAGAATATCAAACGCGCCTTGGACGGCGAGTTGTATTTTTACTCGCGAATTTTTGGGTTTCCCTTGGCTGAAGCTATCGAGCCCCTGACTATTGAAAATCTGTCGGACTAGGCTCTTCCAAATACGTCCGCATTGGTCTATTGGCAAAGGAAACCGACTGCACAGAGGAGGGAGATCGATGCTACGTGTCAGCAAGGTGCCGTTTGAGAAGGTTGACCCCGATCTGCAAAAAACCATGCAGCAGAGCGACGAGGCGCTCGGCGGGTCGGAATGGATACAGATCTTTGCCCATACCCCGGACCTCTACAAACACTTCGTCGATTTTTACTACTCCCATATTATGGTCGACGCCGACGGGATCAGCGTGAAGCTGACCGAACTGATTCGGCACAAGGTGGCCCAGATCAACGAATGCCAGCTTTGAATGACGGCCGTGTATGCCTCGGCGAGGCAACAAGGTCTGACGGAGGAAATGATCCACGCCCTGCCCCATTTTCAGGACAGCGATTTGTTCACGCCGCGCGAGAAAGCCGCCCTGCGCTTTGCGGACACGCTGGCCCGCGATCATAAACAGGTCTCCCAGGATTTGTTTGACGAGTTGCGGACCCATTACAGCGAGCCCGAGATCATGGCCCTGGGCTGGCGCATGGCGATTTTTATCGGCTACGGTCGGCTGGTCTACGCCGTCGGACTCGACGGGGTGGGCAAACCGTGTCCGCTCTCGTTCGCGCATGAAGACATGCAGGCAGAAGCGGAACAGCCGGGCTGTTAAGGGAATCAAGGACTGCCGTGGGTCTGTTCACGATTCCGCTCTATTTTGACTATAAGAGCGCCTATTCCCACCTGGCCAGGGCCGAGGCGTATCGGCTGGAAGACGACTATCACGTCCAGTTGGAGTGGTTGCCCTATGTGTTGGATATTCCGGCGGCGCTGGGCGATGTAGAGACCCGCACGGAAATGGAGTGGCGCAAGGTGCGCTACTCCTATCTGGACGCCCGCCGCTGGGCCAATACGCGCGGCCTGCTCGTGCGCGGACCGCAGAAGATATTCGATTCGTCTCTGGCCTGCATGGGCGGCTTATACGCCATGCGGCAGGAGAACTTTCGGCCCTACCACGACGCGGTTTTTGATCGGTTCTGGAAGCGTAAGCTCGATATTGAGGATCGCCAGGTGATGGCGGCCCTATGTGCCGAGGTCGGGCTGGATGGCGTCGGCTTCCTGGCCTATGTCAAGGAAGACGGCCCGCGCGAACTCGCCGCAGTACGAGATCGCGCGGACGAAGATAAAGTCTTTGGCGTGCCGATGTTTTTTGTCCGTGGCGAGCCCTTCTGGGGCAACGACCGCATTGACTGGGTGCGTAAACGCCTGGACGAGTTGGAATTACGCAGACGCTGAAGCGGGACAGTCCTGTAGGTCGGGTTAGTCGAAGGCGTAACCCGACAAGACCGGCGATTATCTTATTAGGGAGAGTAACAAGAGGAGAGTCTATCAATGCCACAAGAGGACGACACGGACTTCTATAAGAAAGAGTTCATGGGAAGTCTTGTCAAGAAAGAAGACCTATCAGACTTTAAACTAGAGCTTATCACACGCATAACAGGAGAGTTTGAGGCTTTACGTAAAGAGATCAAGGAAACGGACAGCAAAAAAGAGGGAGTTCTGGCGAGAGCAACACGGACTCGCAATGCTCTTATCGTTGCGCTTTCCGCCATTGTCCTTTTCATTGTTATTATACTTGTCATCGTGGGTGTGTTGGGGGAAGGCTAACCTTAAATTATGAGACGCTTTCCTTATTCAAGCCCTTTTTCCGCTCACGCTCTTTGGAGATCGTAGAACCTGCTCTCCTGTTTAGCGCCGGCCCCGGCTTTTATTTCAATATGAACTCCACCACCGCGCCACCGCTGCCGTACAGCGGTCCATAGGCGTGCACCTGCGCGCCGGTGAACTTCCCGCCCAGGGCGCCCAATACCCAGGCGCCGTGCTTAAAGCCCATGTCGGCCTGCCCTTTTGTGGCAAACTCGGGCAGGGCCGCAGACAGCCCTTTCCCGTCGCCGGCGCGCAACAGAGCCAGGATCTTTTTATTCCAGCGGTCATATTTCGGGGCGACGATCTTGTCTTTGGCAATATCGATCTCGTGCCGAAAGAACGCCCCGGAAAAATTTCCCACGCCCACCACCGCCACCCGTTTTTTCTGTTTGCCGGCCAAGCGTGCCGCCAGGCGCCCGAGTTTCTCGGTCAGCGCAAAATCGTGGTAGAGATTGTTTGAGGCCAGCACCATTGGAATTTTACCGCCCGGGTTCAGAAAGTTCGCGGCGACAATCGTTCCCGTATCAATCGGAAACCCGTCGTAATTGACCGCCTTGGACTTGACCCCGATTGTGCCGGTTGCGGCCACGCAGGCCTTGGCCAGCCGGGTATCGATCTTCAGGCGGTAGGGCAGTTCGCCGTACTCGTGCCAGTTTTCGTCAACGTGCAGACCGCTCACCCGCGGGCGGGTCTGCCACAGTTGGTCCAGGACGGCGATCCACTGCGTTGAATATAAGAGGATCGCATCCGGTTTGGACTGGACGAGCGCCGCGCCGGCTCGTTCCAGGCCGGTCGCAATTTTGCCCCAGGGCGGATTATCGCGTTTGACGTAGGGCAGGGGCGAGCCGGGGACGAGAAAGGCAGAGACCACAGCCATTTCGCTTACCTATGCCGCCTGTCTGATGGTCCGGCGGGCAGCGCGTGTTTTCGAGGCCGATTTGGAGAGCCCGGCCCGTTCGAGGTTCCACTCCATCACGGCGTTCCCCGTGCCGATCACGGTGCCGTAGCCGTGCAGTTCGGCCGAAATCTCGGGATAGCCCATGGCGGCGAACATCCAGGTAAAGGCCCCGGATTTCACCTCGGCAAACGCCTCGTCGATAAATTGCGGGAGCAGACGAAAGGCCTCTTTGGTGTTGCCCTGACGCAGGAGATCAATCATCCGCATGTCCCACTGATAGCCGGACAGGCTTTGCGGATGTTCCTGAGACATGTCTTCCGGCAGAGCCGGCTCTTCGTGAAAATGCCAGTGGCACAGCGTGTTGGAGGCCAGGAGCACGGCGCGGCGGCCCAGCTTTTCAATGGCCGTGCGGGTGGCCCGGCCCAGGCGGTCCATTTCTTCGAGGCCCTCTTCGGTCGAGAGATAATAGGGCGAATTATTGGCCGACAGCCCGATAACCGGGATGTCCCACTGGGGGCGCATCATATGCAAGGTGGTGATGGTGCCGTAGTCCACGCGGAAGTTCGGGTTGCGCATCATCTTGGTGTACAGCCCCTGCTTGGCCCCTTCCGCGCAGCAGGCTTCGGCCAGGGCCACATCGACGTTCAGCTCAAAGGTATAGCGAAAAATATTCGGAAAGATGGGATCGACCGATTTACCGCTCAGCTTGGGAACCCCCAGAAAATGATGCCCCTGCTGCGTAATCCAGTGCGGGGAATGGACCAGCAACACGTCCGGCTTGAGCGCGTCGAGACTCTTGCGGGCGCGCTCATACGCCCAGCGGAGTTGTTCCCAGCCGCACTGCGACCGGGGTTCGTTCTGGGGCGGGTTTTCTCCGTACACCAGGTGGGGCGGGTGTGGAGCCAAAAACCCGGCGACGATGGCACCTTTCTTTTGCGTCCGTGGCATGATGGTCTCCCTTCACAGCTTGAGACAGACGTTGCGCAATTCCGTATAGAACTCCAGCGAATGCACCCCGCCTTCACGACCGATGCCGGATTGCTTGGCTCCGCCGAAAGGGGTGCGCAGGTC
>WTHD01000525.1 GCA_011523265.1 Candidatus Binatota bacterium | reverse complement strand
GTGTTATTCTTGATGGAGAGATCGTCAAGGTCTTATGTGCTAATTGGGCCCCGCTCCGGCTGTCCCCCGGATCGGGGTCTTTACTTTTCTGCTGCAGGCCATGGATAGCTTTGCCCGGGCGGATGGCCGGACAGCTATCCTTTACTCTCCAGCTCCTCGACCCGTGCGGCCGCCTGCAGCAGCGCCTCGCGCACGAAATCGGAAAACCGTTTTTCGCTCGCTTCGGCGGCGGCGATGAGCCGGCGCTTTTCGTTGGCCGTGACGCCGACAGAAATCTGGGCCGTCTTTCGATAATCGGCCGACTTTTTGACTCTTGGATTCTGCAGGACCTTTGGATTGTGTGTGGCAGTTTCATTCTGCATAAGGGTTCTCCCGGGGCATTTGCATTCGCTGTACACCGTGTGCAAAGGGCCGATAGATGATCAATAGCATAGTTGGGAGAGGTGATCAAGTGGCAGTTTTGTTGGGTGTCGGATATTGTTTGTGTGATTTTCGACGGGAACCGGGTAGGCGCTGAGGAGACTGGCGCCTGGCCAAGATCGAAACACGGGAGATGCCGCTTGACTGGCGCGTGGAGAAGATGCGCCTCTCGAAGGGCAGAACACAGCTGCGTTACAACGGGTTTCTGACGTTGGAGGGCATCCCCGCCGCGGCGTTCGACTACCGGCTGGGCAACCGGGCGGCGCTGGAGTGGTGATCGACCAGTACCGGGTGAAGACGGGCAGGGGAAGCGGGATAGCGATTGCTCCGAACCGGGCGAATGATCCGCAGTTTATTGTGTTACTGATTGGGAAGGTGATCAGCGTGAGTTTGGAGACGGTGGAGATCGTGGAGGGGTTGCCGGCGTTGGGGGCGCCTGGGGAGAAGGAAGGAACGGAGCAGGCGTGATACAGGAAAGATTTCTTGCCTTCCCATGCCTGATTCACGAAGTGTCTATCTGTCCTGATCTGGTTGAAATCCTGGCAGGCTCAGACCCTCGCCTGGCGGCCTCACCCAGGCGATAATAGAGGTGCGGGCTTTATATGTGAGAACCCCACCAGAACAAGCCGCTTAGTGGCGTTCCTATTTTTTTCTTGGCCTGTTTTTTCGCTTCACCTTCGCTTTGCCTTCGAAATCTCTCTGCGTGCTTGGCGCTTCTGTGATTGTCTACGCGCTACGCGACTTGCGCGAAGCCGGACGCGAGACCGCACGCCAGACCGCCGCGACTAAGAGAATAACCAGCCCTATGGCTACTCTAGTGATATACCTGGCCCCTGGAACCCGGCTTTCTTGTTTGGGCGATGCTGTCAGCGCGGTCTGGTCTTCCCGCGCCATTGCGATCTGTTTTTCCCCCGCGCTTGCGGTCGCGGTCGGGGGGTAAGCCGCTTCGCTGCTGCGGAACTGCTTGGCGGTCGGGACCTGTTGCACGGAGGACTGGATGAGCTCTAGTGTCTGCTCGTGATTGGGGGGGGGTCGGCTCTGCGGTTGCGGTTTTGGACCTGGGTCCCCAGAACACCCGGCGGTCTGAGGGGGGCAGCGGCAGGTCTGGCAGTGGGTTGACGGCGTAGGGCAAAAAGTCGTCAATCTCTGCTCCGGCCTTCGACGCAGCGTAAGCGGCCTCAGCGGCGCTCCACGCGGCCTCAGCGGCCTCGCTTGCCTGCGTTTTTTCTGTCTCCGTCATCGCTATCTCACCCCAGGCTTCCGCCCAAAGCGCCGTATTGGTGGCAGCGGCCCATGCCCCTTCCGCTGCTCGCCTGGCTTCGTTCCAAGCGTTATCATAGTCGATGTCCGGATCTACGCATGGACGATCCGGGGATAGGCATGCCCATGCCCGTATTGTCTCCCCCCATACTTCTGTCGCCCACAGCCATCCAAACTGGGCCTCGCGGTTGCCCACCGCAACCCGCCACCACTCTTCTGCCAGGTGCCATTCTTCAGGTGTCCGCGTTTCCCTTGCCGGCCACGCGGCTTCAGCCGCAGCCCATACACGCGCGGCTTCTTCCCATACTTTCTCTATCTCTTCCCATTCGGTTGACGTTGGAAATGAATCCGATTGGGCGAGCGCCTCCAGCCTTGCGTTGACGAGCAGGAGCAAAGAAGCGAGCAGGACAAAGCAGCCAACTCGAGCAGGGGGTCTCATCCGTAACATGCTCGATCCTTTCGGAAACGCTTTCAAGTTGCCGCCCCGCTTGCGCGCTTGCTCCTGATGCGGCGGCGCATAGCCCACGCATTACAAGAAGGCGGGCCTTATACAGCGGGATCCCATCGGCGAGATCGCCGCCAGCGGGCGAGAATTCTTTTTTCATCGCCCGGCCAAATTCCGGTGCTTCACTCATCGTAGCCCGTCTGTGATTCAAGCCACGTCCATGCCATGCACCGTTCCAGATCGCCGATCTCTCTCGTTATCCGCGCTCATTGTCCTGTTCCTTCTGTGTGCGCCGGGGGGTGCGGTTGGGCGACGTGTCCTTGCACTGACGCAAACAGAAAGCGCACTTCCTGGCGCAACGCGTCGAGTTGTTGCTGGGTGCGCTCCTGCATTTCCGCCATGCGTTCCAGCCGTTCGTCCATGCGCTCTTGGCGTTCGTCCATGCGCTCTTGACGTTCGTCCATGCGCTCTTGACGTTCGATCATCCGTGTAAACAGCTCGGTGTTGGCCTTGATTACCTCCCAGTTGGCGGCGATCAGTTCGGTGTTGCGCATCTGGATTTGTTCGATGCGGTCCAGGCGGTCGCTGCTGGTTGTCATATTCACTCCTTGTGTGTATTCCGGTCTGCCCGCGGGGATCGGGTTGTCGGTTAACCGGCGAGCGTTGCCCCCTGCGGGCGCGTCCCGCCTGGGCGATGCGTATCTGGATCAACGCGATGGCGACCAGGATCAAAAGGATGGATGCCGGGATTATTCAAGTGTCGCCGTTTATAGCAACTACCTTGTACAAGCTCACTTTGAAGAGCACTTTCTTGAGCTTTACCATGATGCCGTGCGCAAGCAGATCTCTGGGCCAAACGCTTCGGCGTTTTGCCGTCCGCATGACGGATTGCCGGACAGTTACGACGCGCAACCTGGATTTCTTGTATCGGCGCCTGGGGCTGCCCTATCCGGGTGAGCGTACAGCGACCGGACGCGGTCCCGGATTGGCTTCGCGCATGGCACAAACGTCCCTATTGTACCGTTGCCAAGAAAACTAACACAACATTGCCATAAAAGAGGCGCCTAATTACATGCTGATGACATTCCTGGGCTGTATTATGGGAGAACTGACAATGACGATCAAGACCATTTCCCGGCTTCCTATCCTGGCACTTCTGCTGGCTTCAGGGTCACTCCCTATACGAGCGGAGGAGTCCGACCCATGCAGTTCGGCGGCGCCGATTATGCCGGACGACACTGTAAGCGATGCCGACTCGAACGTGGCCGCCGCCAGATCAGGCGAGGGCGGCGCGCCCCTCTCGCCGCGCCATAGGGCTGCTCGATTGTAGGAGCGCTGAATCAAGAGACCTCTGCAGAGGATGGTGGTTGCAGAGATCTCTTGTTCTTTACCGAACGTACGTTAACGCCGGTTTAAAGTCCGCTCTGATGCAAAGGAGAACTGGTCATGAAGGTCAGGTACACTGCCCGTCTTCTTATCATGGCGCTGCTGCTGGTTTCGGGGTCGATTCCTGTACGGGCGGAGGAGGCCGATCCATGCGGGTCCGCGGCGCCGATCAGGCCGGGGGACGTCGTCACCGACGGGGTTGGGGACGCGGCGGCCCCGCATGTCGATATCGTAAAGGTCGCCACGTCGATGCCGGAGTGGAGGATCCTGACCGTTGTGTTCCATCTGCGAGATCTTCCGGAGAGGCTTGATTTCGGCAGGCCCGGCGTTGAGGAGGGCGAAACCGGGTACAGGTGGGACGTTCTGATCGACCTGGACGGCGACCCGAACACGGGATTCAGAGGGGGGTTTGACTACCTGCTTTCCGCCTCTTATGCCGTGCCGCAGTCGGAGAGCGGGGCCGACGTATCCGCGCCACCCGGGGACAAGGTGCGCGCCAGCACCTTGAGTCTGGATCACCGGGGCGGGACCGCGGTCCTCGACGCCAAACTCGAGTATTCCGCCGATGATAATACGGTCACGATCCGGGGCGGCATTCCGAGGCTTACAGCGGAGGCGCGCCTCGCCTTTGAGACTTACGATGCCCTGGCAGGCGTCGACCGGGTTGGGTGCTTCCCACTGTACGGTGAGAAGGTGACACTGGGTAATTGCCTGTCCGGCGCCGGCGCGGCCTTGCCGGGGCAGATCGTGACAGACGAAGAATCGGACGCCTCGCCTGCGCACATCGATATTACACAGGTAGACACCCACCTCAGGAGAGGAGCTCTTACGGTCGTCTTTCACCTCCGCGACCTTCCGGAAAGACTTACGTTCAACCGGCCGGGCATAGAGGAAGGGATGCGGGAGTATTCGTGGGAAGTGCTGATCGACGTGGACAACGACAAGCGGACCGGCGATCGAGGAACCGACTACAAGCTGGCTGCATTTCACTACATACGTCCAAAGAAGAGCGGGACCAGTGTCGCTGCCTCCGTCGAGAACGTAGCAGAGGCCTTTGTCTTCGTCCCGACAGAGGATGGCGGCATGAAGGGGTTGCCCGAAATGGCCTCGCTCGAGGTGTCTCCCGAAGACAATACGATTACACTCTACGGGATTATTCATGGGCTCAACGCCGAATCCCGGCTCACGTTTGGGGCCTTCGACAGGCTGGAGGGTTCCGACACGGTTGGGTGTCCACCTTCGCTCTCCTGGGCAGAACTGCCTACCCCTTGCGGCGCAGTTGAAGCAATGACTCCTGGTAGCTCCGCGACCGATTCCCCGGCGGATGTGACGACAATGTTCGCGTCAGACTCAGGTCCTCCCGGAGAAACACCGAGCGGGCATGTGGACATCACCGAGATCAACAGTTCTCTGTCCGGGGAGACCCTGACGGTCGTATTTCATCTTGCCGAGGTCCCGGAGACGCTGGCATTCAATCGAACAGGAGTCGACGCAGGCGCCATGGAGTACCGATGGGAAGTGTCGATCGATGTGGACAACGACCTTGGAACTGGCCACGGAGGAGGCTTTGAGTACCTGCTATCGGCCACGCATATCGTAATCCACGAGGGAGAAGGGGACAACGAGGCGGTTCCGATCGAAGACGCGGCCCAGGCAAACGTCTGGAAAGTAGAACAGGGCAGCATTCGAACTCTCTGGAGCGCCGAACTCAAGGTCTCGGCCGAGGAAGACAAGATTACGCTTTCCGGGCTGATTCCCGGCATCTCCGCCAGTTCCAGGCTGGGGTTCAGGACAGATGACTTTCGCGGCGGCCTATCTGACCAAATAGAGTGTCAGCCTCCAGTGAACCTGTTCCTGGTACCCGGGCCGTGCGGTAGTGACGAAGCAATGATAAGACCCAACCAGATGATTGCCGACGCTCCGGAGGAGGAGCTGCCCGCTCACATAGATTTAGTCCATATCAGCACGGCCGTAGCAGGGGAAACTCTGGCCGTAATCTTTCACGTCAGAGACCTGCCAGCCGACTTGGTACATGACGGCGCTGGCAGGCAGGAGGACGATTCCACATACGGATGGGGCGTGACAATTGACGTGGACCCCAGCAACGAGAGCGGCCACCTTGGGTTCGACTACCAGCTGTCTGCCAGCTACCCTCTGCGACGGCTTGCCAATGAAGCTGACGGGTCAGAACCCGCTGACAGCCAGCTTCAGGCCTTCGTCTGGGAGCGCATTTCCGATGGGTTCAGGCAGCTTGAGGAAGCCGCCATCGTGCTGTCGCCCCGGGCCGATACGGTGACCTTTGTTGGAGACATTCCCGGCATCACGGCCGACTCCCGTCTTGTTTTCGAGGCCTACGCGTTGCCTGAGCATTCCGAACGGATACTCTGTCAGGCGTTGCCGTCAGGGAATGGCGCTGGAGCTACATCTCCTACGGGGACAACGCCCTCACGTTCAGCAACCGGGTTGCGGGGATAAGGGAGAACGCAACGCTATAACTCCCTACCATTGACACTCTGCTCGGAGACGACGGCATTTTACGCGAGCTCTGAGCGACACCCAATCCGGCCAGCCGCCTGTGCGCTTCGGCGTAATGCCTAAGTTTTCCTGCGATGTTGCTGAGCCTGTGGAATAAGAGGAGGCCAGACCAGGCGATGATCGTTCGTTTGGGATGGTTTCTCAACTTGGAGATGTGGAAGTCGCATGAGACTTACAGGTCGGTCGCGTAGGAAGGGTTGTGGT